>CAYJQA010000325.1:0-6707 GCA_964372065.1 uncultured Litorilinea sp. | reverse complement strand
AACCGCACCTACTGCGAGAACGACTTCGACCTCTCCACCCAACTCTTGGACGGTCTCGTTGCCCGCGGGGTCATGGTGGACGACGACCCGCGCGAGCCGTGGTTCATGTGCCACGCCCACAGCGCCCAGGACGTCGCCGAGACGCTCACCGCGCTGGAGGACGTTGCCCAGGCCGTCGCCGGTCAGGGCCGGCGCGCCCTCGCCCGCGCCGCATAGCGGAGAGATCTCACCCCAAGGCGCAAAGAAGAAGGCATAACAACGCCGCCGGGTCCGACTGGATCCGGCGGTGGCTTGTTTCGTATTGTGGCGACGGTTTCATCAACGTTAGCGAAACGATCGAGGGACTGTAGCGGCGGTTTTCTACCGCCGGGCCTAAAATAACCCCAGATGTGCGGTTGGAAACCGCACCTACATCAGAATGACACATTCCACCTTCTGCTTGGCGTTCTTGGCGGCTTTGCGTGAGCCTCTTCTGTCTCTTCTCTCCCTATATCCCGTTGCGAAACACGACCTGGCCGTCGCACATGGTCAGCCGCGGAACCACGTCCTTGATCGCGTCGTCGGGCGTGGCGAAGAGGTCCGCCGACAGCACCACTACATCCGCCAGCAGCCCCGGCCGCAGCATTCCCTTGGCGTGCTCCTGAAACTCCGCATAGGCCGCGTCCCGCGTATAGCCCACCAACAGGTCAGCCAGTGTCTGCCGCTGATCCGGTTGCCCCGTCGTCCACGGCTGGCGGGTCCGCGCCGCGTGCAGCCCCCACAGTGGGTTCATGCTCACCACGGGCCAGTCGGACCCGTAGGCCAGGTGCGCCCCGGCGCGGCGCAGCGTCTCCCAGGCAAAGCTCAGCGGCCAGCGCGCCTGCCCCGCGCGCTGGGGCCACACATCAGCGCCGCTCACCGTCAACGGCGCGTGGAGTGGCTGCATGGACGCGATCACGCCCAACTCGGCAAAGCGCGCCACGTCGGACGGCATGATCACCTCGATATGCTCGATGCGATGGCGGCTGTCGCGGCGACCGTTCACCGCCTGCGCGTGGGCGTAGCCGTCCAGCGTGCGCCGCACCGCGCCGTCGCCGCAACAGTGGACGTGGATTTGCAGTCCCAGTTTGTCCGCGGCGGCGGCCAGACGGTTGAAGTGCTCGGCGCGATAGAGCGCATCGCCCACGTCGCCCGGCTTGTCGGCGTAGGACTCCACCATAAGCGCCGTGTAGGACTCCAGCACGCCGTCCATAAAGAGCTTGATCGCGCCCGCGGTCACGTGGCCGCCCCGGCAGCGGGCGCGCCACGCCGCGGCCTCGGACAGTTCCGCGAGGGGCGTCTCCGGCGCGACGCTGTAGGGCACATAGACCCGCAGCGTCAACTCACCGGCCTCCTCCAGCGCAATGTAGAGCGCGAGTTGCTCGGCGTCGCCGTCCATATTGTGGACGCTGGTGATGCCCAGCGCCGCGGCCCGCGCCAGCCCCTGGCGCAGCAGCGCGCGCTGCCGCGCCGCGTCCGGCTGGGGAATGCGGTCGCGCACAGGATCGAACGCGCCCGGCTCACGCAGTTCGCCCGTCGCCGTTCCGTCCGGTGCCATGACGATCGTGCTGCCCGCGGGCGTCGCCCGCCCGTGCAGGATGCCGCCCAGTGCCAGCGCGGCGGTGTTGGCCCAAACGGTGTGCGCGTCATACGCCGTCAGATAAACGGGCCGGTCGGGGACCAACGCATCCAGGAAGTGACGGTCCACGGGGCGGCTCGCGGGGATGGCCGCATAGCGTAGTTGGTAGCCGAGAATCCACGGCGCGGCGGGCTGCTGCGCGGCATAGTCGCAGATAGTCGCGGCCAGGCCGTCCAGGTCCGTCACCGCGTCCAGTTGCAGCCCGTCCAGCTTGAGCGCCCCCCACAGCAGATGAAAGTGGCTGTCGATAAAGCCGGGCATCACCGTGCGCCCACCCGCGTCGATCACCTGCGTAGCCGGGCCGCGCCACGCGGCCGCATCGCCGTCCGCCCCGACCCAGGCCACGCGATTGCCGTGCACGGCCACCGCTGCGGCCCACGGCCGCGCCGGGTCGGACGTAAAGACGCGGCCATTGACAAAGAGGAAGTCCGCCGCGCGGCTCATGGCGCGTTCGCCTCCGTGCTGCCCGCGCCGCGACCATAGGGATACCACCATCCCTTCGGCGCGTCGGAGAAATCCCAATGGACGTGCTTTGTCTCCATAAACGTCAGCAGCCCTTCTTCGCCCAATTCGCGGCCGCCGCCGGTCAGCTTCATCCCGCCGAACGGCCCGGCGTAATTGTCGGTCAGCGGGTCGTTGATCCAGATCGTCCCCGCCTTCACTTCCTCAAAGAAGCGTTTGATCAGCTTGGGGTCGGTGGAGCGCAGCGTCGCGCCCAGCCCATAGCGCGAATCGTTGACCAGCTTGATGGCCTCGTCAAAACTGTCATACGCCATGATAGGGATGGCCGGGCCAAAGGTCTCCTCGACCATGATCGCCATCTGATGGTTCACATCCACCAGCACCGCCGGCGCATAGAAATAGCCCCGGCGCGGGGGGATGACGCCGCCCGTCAGCACGCGTGCGCCCGCCTCGCGCGCTTGGTCCACATGACGCATAACCTTCTCGCGATAGGCCGGGCCGATCATAGGGCCGATGTCGGTGTCCGGCTCACGCCCGTCGCCCAGCTTGAGGCCGGCCACGAAGTCCGCCACGTCGCCGGCAAAGCGGTCGCGCACGTCGCGGCTCACATAGACGCGCTCGGAACTGGTGCAGACCTGCCCGGCGTTGATCAGCGCGGCATAGGCCAGCGCCTCGACGGCCTTGTCGAGGTCGGCGTCCGGCCCCACCACAAACGCATCCTTGCCGCCCAACTCCAGGTGCAGATGCTTCATCATGGGCGCGGCCACCGCCGCGATCCGCTGGCCCGTCGCCACCGAACCGGTAAACGCGATCACCGGCGTGTCGGGATGCTCCACCAGCGCCTGCCCCGCGTCGCCAAAGCCCGTCACCACATTGACCACGCCCGGCGGCAGGTGGCCGCAGCACAGCTCCACAAACCGCAGCGTGGTGAGCGGCGTCAACTCGCTCGGCTTGATCACCACCGTGTTCCCCGCGGCCAGCGCGGGCGCGACCTTCCATGCCAAGAGCAGCAGCGGGAAGTTCCACGGCACGATGCAGCCCACCACCCCATACGGCTCTTTGATCACGAAGTTGAACTGGCTGCGCTCGTTGGAGGGGATCACCCGCCCGCGCAGGTTGCGCCCCATCTCAGCGTAGTAGCTGAAGGTGGTTGCCGTCCACTCCAGTTCTTCCTGGTTCTCGGCCAGGGGCTTGCCCTCTTCCTCCACGAGTAGACGCGCCAGTTCGTCGAAGTGGGCGCGGACCTGATGCGCCACCTCGTGCAGCATCTCGGCGCGCGTGTTGGCGGGCAGCCAGCGCCACTCGGCGAACGCCGTCTTGGCCGCATCCACGGCATGCGCCACGTCCACCGCGTCGCCCCGCGCGACCAGGCCGATCACTTCCTCGGTGGCCGGGTTGTCCACAGGGAAAGTCTCACCGCCAGCCGCGGGCATCCACACGCCGTTGATATACAGTTGTCGCTCCATACGCTCTCCACGCCGCCGCGGGGCGACCAATCAGAAACGACCGGACCACCGTCACCGGGCTAGGGCTGCGGTAATCCGGTCGCCTCGTCGGCTAGATTGATGCGGAGTCGATACGCCGCCGCGCCTACTCGGCCTTGATTTCCGTCCAGATGCGCTCGTAGAGTTGGGTCGCCTCGCCTACGTCGGCGAAGTACTCCATCTTCGCCAACACCTCTTCGGACGGGTAGATGCCCGGGTCGTTCTTGATCTCGTCGATGATAAAGGGCAGCGCCGCATCGTTCGGGCTGGCATAGTACGTGGCGTTCGTGATCAGCGCGCCGATCTCCGGGTCCAGCAGATAGTTGATCAGCACTTCCGCCGTATACGGATTGGGGGCCGACGCCGGGACCGCCATATTGTCGATATAGACGCTCAGCCCCTCCTTGGGAATGATGTAGCCCAGGTTGGCGTCCGGGTCGTTGAAGATGGCCGAATAGACGCCGCCATTCCACATGTGCCCCACCACGACTTCGCCCGCCACCAACAGATCGCTGTAGGTGTCCGAATCGAACGTGACCAAATAGGGCTTGATCGCCAGAATGACCTGCTTGGCCTCCTCCAACTGCGCCGGGTCGGTGGAGTTCAGCGGGTAGCCCAGATACTTGAGCGCCGCGCCGATCACCTCGCGCCCGTCGTTGAGCAGCGAAATCTTACCCGCGTACTGCTGCGCCTGCGCCGGGTCAAAGATCACTGCCAGGCTGTCGGGCGGCGTCTCGAAGAAATCGGCGTCGTAGCCGATCCCCGCCGTGCCCCACTGATAGGGAATGGAATACTTGTGCTCCGGGTCATAGGGCACGGTGTTGAACTTCTCGCCCAGATTCGCCAGATTCGGAATATTGGCGTGATCCAGTTCCTTGAGCAGGTTGAGCTGGATCATAATCGCAATCATGTAGTCGCTGGGGATGATTAGGTCATACCCCGTCGCGCCCGCTTGCAGCTTGGCGAGCAAATCCTCGTTGCTGGAGAAGGTGTCATAGACCACCTTGACGCCGCACTCCTCCTCGAACATGGTGAGGATTTCGGGGTCAATGTAGTCGGACCAGTTGTAGAAGCTCACCGAGGCGCTGAGTTTGCTGCGGTCGCCGCAGCGCCCGCTGTCGACGTCCGTCTCGCCCGCCAGCGGCTCTTGGACGGCGGGCGCCGACGCCGGTCGCGGCCCGCAGGCCGCTAAGACCAGCACCACCAGCAGCGCCAGTCCCATCCACTTTGCGTTCCACCGTTGCATCCATCTCTCCTTTTGCTTGCCGACGAGTCTCGGCGAATCGTGTGTGTGGTTGGCCGTCAGCTCTGCCGCCGCTGGAGCGCCAGCGACGCAAAGACCAACAGCATGGACACCGCCAGCATCAAGGTGCTGAGCGCGTTGATCTCCGGTGTGATCCCGGTTTTCACCATCGAGTATATCCGCAGCGGCAACGTGGTGCTGCCCGGCCCGCTGGTAAAGAACGTAATGACGAAGTCGTCCAGACTCAGCGTGAAGGCCATCAGCGCGCCCGCCAGAATGCCCGGCATGATCAACGGCAGCGTCACATGGCGAAAGGTCTGCCAGTCGTTGGCGTAGAGGTCGCGCGCCGCCTCCTCCAGCGAGCGGTCGAAATCCGCCAGCCGGGCGCGCACGGTCACCGCCACAAAGCTGATGTTGAACGCGACATGCGCCAGGATCACCGTCCCCAGCCCTAATGACACGCGCACGCCGAACACCCCCAACGCCTGGCCTGCCTGTACAAAGAAGAGCAGCAGCATCACCGCCATGGAGATGTCGGGGATGATAATGGGCAGATAGAGCACGCTGTCCAGCGCCGTCTTGCCGCGGAAGCGGAACCCTTCCATGCCCAGCGCCACCAGCGTCGCCAGGACCGTGCTGATCACCGTGCTGACCACGCCCACGATCAGGCTGTTACGCAGCGCCAGCGCGATCGCGTCGTCCTGCAGGAGTTGGGCATACCAGCGCAGGCTAAAGCCTTCCCACTGGCTGACAAAACGCCCGCTGTTGAAGCTGAAGATCACCAGCACGGCAATCGGCGCGTAGAAGAACGCATAGACCAACCACAGATTTCCGGTCAGCACGCGATCGGTCAAGCCCTGCGGTCGCGCGGTGCGCCGCGGGGACGCCGCAGCCGCCGTCACCGGGGTCGCCACCGGGGTTGCGGTCATAGCGTGCGCCCTCCCTTGCGGAAGTACAGCAGCGTCGCGCCCAACACCACGAGCATGAGCAACATGCTAAAGGCTGAGCCAAAGGGCCAGTCGCGCGCCGTCAAGAACTGGCTCTGGATCAGATTGCCGATCATCACCGTCTTGGAGCCGCCCAGCAGGTCCGGCGTCACAAACGCGCCCAGGCTGGGGATAAAAACCAGAATGCTCCCGGCGATGATGCCGGGCATACTCAGCGGCAGAATTACCCGCCAGAACGCCTGGCGACCGTCGGCGTAGAGATCATGCGCCGCCTCCACCAAGCTAAAGTCGAGCCGCTCAATCGCGGCATACAGCGGCAGCACCATAAACGGCATGTACCCGTAGACCAACCCCACCATCACCGCGCCGTTGTTGAAGATCAGCGGCAGCGGCTCGCGGATGATCCCCAGCCCCAACAGCAGCCCGTTCAGCGGCCCGTCCGCGCCCAGGATCACGCGCCACGCATAGGTGCGTACCAGGAAGTTGGTCCAAAACGGAACCATCACCAGGATCAGCAGCAAGTTGCGTTTCCGTTCGTTCTCCGTGCGCGCAATGGCATAGGCGAAAGGATAGCTAAACAGCAGACACAACAGCGTATTGGCCGCGGCCATGACGGTGCTGCGCCACAGGATGCCCATGTACAGCGGGTCCACCACCCGCACGTAGTTCTGCAGCGTGAATTGCCAGATCAACTGGCCGTACGCGCCGCGCGTGAGAAAGCTGTAGACCAGCACGATCAGTAGCGGCGCGACAAAGAACAGCACCAGGTAGAGCGTGGTCGGCCCCACCAGCACCCCTAACAATACCTTGTCCGACTTGCGGACCGGCGTGATCTGCGACGACATGCCCGATTACTCCGTCAGGAGGCTGGCGTTGTGCGACCGCCACGCCACATAGACCTCATCGCCCAGGCC
>CAYJQA010000324.1:0-6709 GCA_964372065.1 uncultured Litorilinea sp. | reverse complement strand
ACCTGACGGTTGGCACCGGGATCGGCGGCGGCGGGATGGTGAACGGGCGGCTGCTGCATGGGCTGATGCACCCGGAGATGGGACACATGCTGCTGCCGCGACCGCAGGACGGCGATCCCTATGGGGGCTATTGCACCTATCACCATGACTGCTTGGAAGGGCTGGCGACCGGTCCGGCGCTGGAAGACCGCTGGCGCACCAAGGGCGCGGAACTGCCCCCGGACCATCCGGCCTGGGAACTGGAGGCGCACTATCTGGCGCTGGGGCTGGTCAACATCGTCTGCATCTTGTCGCCCCAGCGGATTATTATGGGCGGCGGCGTGATGAACCAACTGCACCTGTTTCCCATGATTCGTCGCAAGGTGCAGACGCTGATCAACGGGTATATTCAGAAGCGCGAACTGGCCGCGGGGATTGACGACTATATCGTGCCGCCGGCGCTGGGTGGGCGCGCCGGTGTGTTGGGCGCGATTGCGCTGGCGCAGCAAACCGCGGCCGAGGCGGGCCGGTGAGCGCCGTCTTCGACCCGGTTGAGCACCCGCACCGGCGCTACAATCCGCTGACCGACGAATGGGTGCTGGTGTCGCCCCACCGCACCAAGCGCCCGTGGCTGGGGCAGGTGGAGAAGCGCCCGCCGGAGCAGCGGCCTGCCCATGACCCGACCTGCTATCTGTGCCCCGGCAACAGCCGCGCGGGCGGGCTGAGCAATCCGGCGTATACGGAGACCTTCGTCTTTGAGAACGATTTTGCCGCCCTGCTGCCGCAGGGACCGCAGATCGAGCTAGGCGCGGACACGTTCTTGCGCGTGCAGGCGGAGACGGGTATCTGCCGGGTGATCTGCTTCAGCCCGCGCCACGATCTGACGCTGCCGGAGATGGCGGTCCCTGACATCCGGCGGGTGGTGGACGTGTGGGCCGAGCAGACGGCGGAGTTGGGTGAGCGGCCCGACATTGCGTATGTGCAGTTGTTCGAGAACAAGGGCGACGCGATGGGCGCGTCCAATCCCCATCCGCACGGGCAGCTATGGGCCAGCCATCGCGTGCCGCAGTTGCCCAGCCAGGAGGAACGCTGCCAGGCCGCCTACTTTGCCAAGCACGGGTCGCCCCTGCTGGTGGACTATGTGGCCGCGGAACTGGCCGCGGGGGAGCGCATCGTCGTCGCCAACGCGGCGTGGGCCGCGCTGACGCCCTTCTGGGCGGTGTGGCCGTATGAGGTGATGGTGCTGCCGCGGCGGCATGTGACGGCGCTGCCGGACCTGTACGACGACGAGCGCGACGCGCTGGCGGACCTGCTGAAGCGGCTGCTGACCCGCTATGACAACCTGTTTGAGACGAGCTTTCCCTACTCGATGGGCTGGCACGGGCGACCCACCGACGGCGGCGATTACCGCCATTGGCAGTTGCACGCGCATTTCTACCCTCCGCTGTTGCGGTCGGCCACGGTGCGCAAGTTCATGGTGGGCTATGAGATGCTCGCCAACCCACAGCGCGACATTACCGCGGAGCAGGCCGCGGCGCGGCTGCGCGAGATGAGCGAGGTGCACTACAAGACGGCGATGCCCGCCTAGTTGCGCAGGTGACGGCGGCAGAACAGAAACGGCCAGGCCCCATGTGGTTGCCTGGCCGTTTGCATTGGCGAGCGGGTCTACTGGTCGACCTGGGCGAACTCGTTATCGTGGACCTGGTAGATCCAAATCTGCGGGTCGATCAGGTCGCCGTCGGCCTCGAAACGCAGGTCGCCGAGGAGCGTACTGGCCGCGCCGGCGCGGAGTGCGTCGGCCACGCGGTCACGGTCAAACGAATCGGCGCGACGGATGCCCTCGGCCAGCGTCTGCATGGCGACGTAGCCGTTGACCGAGTAGGTATCCGGGTTGCGATACTCCACGGCCTGGTATGCCTCGAACCAACTAGCGTTGGCGACGTTGCGCGGGCTGGGCGCAAACGCGCTTACATACAGCCCTTCAGCCGTCCCCGCGGCCTCGTCGATGGTGGCGGCGAGGAACGCGCCGTCACTGGCGAGCATGGGCAGGTTGATGCCAGCTTCGACCAGGGCCGCGCGCAGATAGGGCGCTTCGATTTCGTAGCCCGCATAGAAGACGGCGTCGGCATTGGCCGCGGCGATGCGCTCGACTTCCTGCGTATAGAGGCTCTGGCCCTCGGCGACCTGTAGGTTGACGGCGGCGGTCGCGCCCTTGCGCTCCAGTTCTTGGACGAGCGAGGCGGCTAGTCCTTGCCCATAACCCGTGTCGTTGTGCACCACGGCGATGCGCTTGGCGCTCAGGGTCGTGACCAAGAACTCGGCGTCCACGGTGGCCTGGATGGTATCGTTGGCGTTGATGCGGAAGAAGTTGGTGTAGCCTTGCTCGGTCAAGGTCTGTTCGGACGCGGTAGGCGTGATGACGACAAAGGGCATGTCCTTATATAGGTCCATGGCCGCGGCGGTCTGCCCGCTGTTGAGGTGACCGATCACGCCGATGACCTCGTCGCCCCGGTCGAGGGCCGTGCGGATCGCATCGACCTGGGCCACGGCGACGTCGCTGTCGGACTCGTCATCCAGCGGCACAACGACCACGCGATAGCCGCGCAGCCCGCCGGCGCGGTTCATTTCCTCGGCGGCCAGACGGACGCCGCCCAAGACCGTTTGCCCGCCGTTGGCCTGAAAGCCGCTGAGCGGGACGGCCACGTAGACATAGACATCGCCGCGAGCCGGCTCGCGGCTTGCGCCGCCGCAAGCGCCCATCGCGACGGAAAGCAGCAGGAGCGTTAGCAGAAGGAGGCGCGCTTTCATCGCGAGTTAGCCGATCCCTTTAGTGTTGTAGTTGTACACATCGTTGATGCTCTTTACGAGGTCGTTGAGGCGCGCGACCTGTTCCTGAATGTCACTCTGGAGACGTTCGGCGCGGCCGGAGCCGACACTTTGCGCGTCAATCAGCTGTACTTGGCTGTAGATCGTGGCCAGCGCCGTGAGACTCTGGTCTAGCTGGAGCTCCGCTTGTTTCATGCGGGCGTCCAGGTCGCGCAGCGACTGCCAGTGCTGGCGTTTGCCCTCCAACACGGCGTCAAGTTGTTCCTGGACTTTGGCGTTACCCTCAGCGCGGCGCTGGGCGAGAAGCTGGTCGATCTCGCGCGGGAGCAGGGTGCGCTCGCGGTCCAGCAGGTCGTCGCGGCTGTAGGCGTCGAGGCGCACCGCCAACTGGTGAATGTTGCTCAGCCAGGCGGTGAGTTGTCCGGCGGTGTCTTCCAAGCGGTCCTTGATCACACCGGACGACTGCTGGCGCACCTGTAGCTCAATGCGCCGCTGGTATTCCAGCGCCGACTCCACCTTGCCGCGCAGCTCTTTGTCCTGGATGCCGCGGGCGTCGAACTGCTCTTGGAAGATGGTGAGCAGGATGCGCGCATTGGCGTCGGCGTCAGTCAGGCTGGAATAGACCAGGACGATCAGCGAGATGAGGCCGAGCAGCGGCCAGCCGAAGCGCGGCCACCAGTAGAAGGGGCGCGGCAGCAAAAAGGTCAGCACGATCGTCAGTGCGAGGATGACTGCGCTCTCCCACCGGAAGAAGGCATATTGGATGAGGGTGCTCTGGGCCTTCTGGTGAAGCTCGGAGCGAATCGTCGTCATGTTCGCCTCGCGTCCGGGTTAAAAATAGGTCGAGACAATGCGATAGAGTTCTTCAATGTCGGTTTCATCGGCGCGGCGGAACTGGCCCTGTCCGATGCGCGCCATCTCCTGGAGCAGCGGTTCGTCGGCGTCGCGGCCAAAGGCGATGGTGAAGATAACCGGGCGGACCGTAGTCGAGGACGCAAGCAGCCGTTCCAGGTCGGTCAGGCGATAGTAGCTTTCGTTCTCCTGCCCATCGGTCATCACTACGATGGCGTTGATCGCGTTGGTGTCGCCGCGGGTCTGTAGGTCGCTGACGGCCTCATAGACTGCATCCACCAAGGCCGTGCCGCCGAACGCCTCCATCTCGCGAATCGTGCCGAGGGTGGCGGCGCGGTTGGCGTCGCCCATGGGCTGGACGGGCAAGAAGTTCTTGGTGCCGCTGGCAAACTCGATGACGCCCACCTGGTCACGGTCGCCCTGAATCTGGTCGACAAAGGCGGACAGGGCGTCACGCGTGCGGGCGATCTTGCTGCCCTCCATACTGCCGCTTGTATCCACCACCAGATAGACGTTGGTGGGTCGCTTCGTGTAGAACCAGACGTTGCGAACCACCTCGACTACGTTGGGCGACGGAATCTGGAGCGTCGTCTGTGGCTGACGCCAGTCCACCGCGCTGGCCCCGGCGAAGGGGCTGCCCGGGCCGTCGAGTTCGACGTCCAGGTCAGCCGGGCGATAGCCTAGCTCCAGGAAGCGCTGCTGTGTGGGCGACTGGTGCAGGAAATCGGCAAACGCCTTGTAGGTCAGGCGCTGGTTGTCGGTGACGGCTAGCTCGTGTGACTGGGTCCCCAATTCGAGCAGAGCCAGGGGATGGTCGGTCCACAGCGTGCCCTCGGCAGGGTAGATGGCGACCAACTGGTCGCCGGTACGGCGGGTGTTCCAGTCGATGACGACGCGCTCTTGAGCGACAAAGGCATCGAGGAACGCGCGACCTTCGGATGCCAGCCGGTCGGTAATGACTTCTTCGCCTTCACCGTAGAAACGCACGGTGGCCTCGACGGCCTGGACATAGTCCAGTGTGGACTGGGCGGTGGCGGTCGCGACGGTCAGGCCACGGGTGAGGCCTGCGCCCGCATAGAACTCGGCGAGGGTCGCCAGCAGCCCGCTGGCGTTATTGGTCGCAGCGTGGTTCCACTTGAAGTCGGGGTCGTCGGTAGCTTTGGCCTGGATGTCCTGCCAGCCGACCGGGTTGTCCGGCCAGCCGAGTTCGCGCGCGACCGGCTCCCACGCTGCGATCACGATGGGACTGACGGCGTAGCGCGTCTGCGCGCTGATGCGGCGCTGGCCGATGGGGATCTGGGTCTCGGCGGTGCTGGTGTCCTGGCGGGCGTTCCACTGCTGCTCCAGTTGGTCCAGCCACAGACTGCTATCGGGCGAGATGGCTTGGAAGCCAGGCAGGTCCATCGCCTGTTCGATCATCTTTTCGGGGACGGCCGTGGTGATCCAGACGGTCATCTTGTGGTCGTCCGGCGTGCGCAGGTCCAGGCTGTTGAAGCTGTTGGCCATCTCCTCGAGGACGGGGGCCATGACCGGCGAGACGGCGATGGTTAGCTCGGCGCTGTCGGCGGCCCAAGTCGGCGCGGTCTGCACGTCGGCGTTGTCGTCGCCGTCAAATAGGCCAAAGAACCACATGCCGCCGGCGGAAACGGACGAAACGCAAATCGCGATGCCCACCAGGAGGGCAAACAGGGCAAGCACGCTCCGCGACCCGCGGCGGCCACGCGCGGCGGACGATTTCGGCCTGCGTTGACGACTCATGGACGACACCTCACTGGGCCACGTTCAGTTCGAACCAGCGGAGCAACGACAGCAGCACGTCGCGGTCCGGGCTGCGCATGGCAGTGGTACGGGGCACGACCGCCTGAACACCCTGGTCGCTCCATTGGACAAAGAGACTGTCTGCGGCGGCGTCGACGGCGATGTTGGAGTTGGCCGGGCGCAAGCCAAAGGCCAGGGCCGCCTTTTGCTGTTCGTCGGCCAACAGGAATCGCTGGAACTCCAGCGCGGCGTTCTTCTGGAGCGCGCTGGTCTCCGGGCCGACCCAGACCGTGAACGGAAAGTCGAACCACGTGACATAGGCCGGATAGTAGAGGCGGAGCGGGTCTTCCCAGCGCGTCAAGATGCCCTGCATGTTCTGGAGCAGGTCGCTTTCGAGCAACTGGCCGCCGTCGCCGACGCTGTAGCCAAACAGGGCAAAGTCCTCGGCGGTGTAGGCACTGGCGCTGCTAAAATCCGTCACCGCGCCCATCAACTCGGTCAACCAGGCCTGGAACTCCGGGTTGGTGACATCTTCCACGCTAATGTCGGTGCGGCCATAGAACTCACCCGCCGCCGAGATCATCGCGGCCAATCCACCGGCGTTCTTGTTCGGGTTGGGGACGACCAGCTTGAAGAAGCCCCAGGCCGGTTCGCCGCCCAGTTCGGGCCATCCGCCGCGTGCAATCGCGGCGTCGTGGATCGACTTCCAGTCAATCGTGCCAAAGTGCTGTTCCAGCACATCGGCGCGGGTGGCATACAGGCCCCACGCGAAGAGGCTGATGGCGATAGGCCGGGCGCGATATTCGCCGTCGGTCAAGAACACGTCGCGACCGACCCGTTCCTTGTACGAGGCGTTGGCAAGCTCGACCAGATAGCGACTGTCGGGGATCCAGGCGGTGGGAAAATCGGCCAGCGCAGCGGCTTGGTCGGCGGTCAAATCGTCGGGGCGGGTAGCCGTGGTCAGCGCGCCGTACTCGTTTCGGTCCCAACGACCGAGCGCGGTCAGGCCATCGACGGCGACAATTTCGACCTCGATGGGCACACCGTCCACTTGGTGGTCGCCGGCGTTGAACGTCGCGGCGGCGCTGCGTACCCACGGCTCCACCGGGAGCGCGGTCAGGATGCGGATTTTGACCGCGTCCGGGCGGTCCACCGTTAGATCGCCAGGCGTATTGCCGCCGGCGAGGGTGGAGTAGGCCACCGACGCGATCACGATCAGCACGGCGACTATCAAAATGGCGATAAAGAGAGTGCGGGTACGGTTCATACGGGTCTGCTTCTTGTCGTTATGCCC
>CAYJQA010000323.1:0-6714 GCA_964372065.1 uncultured Litorilinea sp. | reverse complement strand
ACGCCACACCGTGCAGGATCGGCACAAGGCGCGTCACGCCGCCGCTCTTGATGTTGACGCTGGTGCGGGCAATCGCCGCCGTCGCCGGCACACCGCCGAAGAACGGGATCAGCGCATTGCCCAGACCCTGCGCGATCAACTCCAGATTGTTGTTTAGTCGGATGCCGGTCATATTGCCGGCGACCGCGCCGCACAGCAGGCTCTCAATGGCCCCCAGGGCCGCAATGGACATGGCCGGGACGATAAGACCGTTCAGGTCGGCCCACGGGATCGTGTCAAAACCGAGCCGGTTGTCCAAGAGAATCGTGCGCGGAATCGCGCCGATCGCCGGCACATCCCAACCGGCGACTACCGCCACCAGCGTCGCCAGGATGATGCCCACCAGCGAGCCGGGCACACGCTGGCCCGCCTTGAAACGGGGCCAGAAGATCATGGTCGCCATCACCAGCAGCGCGAGCGTCACCGCCTGTACGTTCGGCGTCACCCCGTGCTCGAAATAGATGGCGATCTTCTCGATGACATTCTCGGCGGACGGCGTCTTGATGCCCAGGAAATTATCAATTTGACCAAACGCGATGATGATAGCAATCCCACTGGTAAAGCCGGAGATGACCGGGCCGGGAATCAGCGCGACCACTCGCCCCAGACGAAAGACGCCCAACAGCGTGAGCATGATCCCGGCCAACAGCCCCGCAAACCACATTCCCTGCAGCCCATAGCGGCCCGCCAGCACAATCAGCACGGCGGACATGGCCCCTGTCGGCCCCGAAATCTGGTAGGGCGCGCCGCCCAATAGGCCGATCACCACGCCGGCAATGACCGCCGTCACCATCCCGGCCGCGGCGTCCGCGCCCGACGCCACGCCGAAGGCCAGCGCCAATGGCAGCGCCACCGCCGCCACCGTCACCCCGGCCAGGACGTCTTTTTGCAGCGTCGCCCTGTCATATCCCACAAACTCACGCCGCCACATGGCGGGCCAACCCTGAATCATGATCCGTGCTCTCCTTTGGCTGGTGGCGAGTAATGGGTCCCCAATTCATCACACGCTTGGCGTCTGTTGCCCACCCAGGGACAGACTCCAAGCGCGATGTTCCGTGTATCGGTTCCCCAAGCCGGCTGCCACCTGGGCAAGATCATGCGATGGCGGGGCGGCCCATCACGTTTTACAGACAAAATCCGCTACTGGCAAATCCAGCAATGGGTTTGCCGCATTATTGACGCCGGGCGCGACCAAACCCGGGAAGTCGTGAGATGGGGATCCCTCCTCCATCGCTTCCCGCGCGCCACGCGCGCTAGGATGTGCAGTGTATCAAGGGTTGGCCGGACGCCGGGCGACGCCGGCGGCGACCAGACCGGCGTCAGTTGCGCAGCTTGGGGTCCAACGCGTCGCGCAGGGCATCACCCAGGAAGTTGAAGGCCAACATGGTCAACGAGAGGGCGAGCGCAGGAAAGAAGATGACATGCGGCGCCGCACGCAACGCCGCATAACCGTCACTGATCATGCTGCCCCAACTGGGGATCGGCGGCTGCACACCCAGACCGATGAAGCTCAGAAATGCCTCGGTGTAGATGTACGACGGGATCGCCAGCGTCTCGGACACAATACAAGGCCCGATCACGTTGGGCAGCAAATGGCGGGCCATGATCCGCCAATGCGGCGCGCCCAAGACACGCGCAGCCTGCACAAACTCCTGCTGCCGGTAGTACAGCACCTGGCCGCGCGTGAGCCGCGCCATATTCAGCCAGTTCACCGCGCCGATCGCGATAAAGACAAAGAACAACCCGCCGGAGTTGCGATCCAGATCGACGATGACATGCTGCCAGCCCGCCATGTCGCTGTCGCTGCGCTGCGCCAACGCCGTCAAGTAGACCTGTAACAAAATGATCAAGATCAGCGCCGGGTAGGCATAGACCACGTCTACCAGCCGCATCATCAGATTGTCGACCTTGGTCGAACTATAGCCGGCAATCAGACCATACGTGATGCCGATCAGAAAGCTGATCCCGGCGCCCATGAAGGCGACAAAGATGGAGACGCGTGTTCCGTAGATCAGGCGGCTCAGGATGTCCCGCCCCAAACGGTCCGCGCCCAGGGCATAGCGGTGACCGGCTAAACTGTCACCGGCCACGCCGCCCGGCCCGATCAGCTTATCGCTAAAGCTGGCTTGGTCATAGGGCTGCGGGGCAAACACTTGGGGCGCAATCGCCACGACGATCAGCGCGATCAGATACAGCGAGCACACAACTACCAGCGGGTCCCGGCGCAGACGATGGAATGCATCTTGCCACAGCGTGCGCGACTGGCTTGCCTTCAAGTCCAGCCGCGCGGCGGCTTGCGCAGGGACGGGGTGATCTTTCGCCAGTTCAGTTGGACGAGTTGAGACGCGGGTCGATGAAGACATAGAGGATATCAACGATCAGATTGAACACGACGATAATCAATGCGTAAATCACCACCACGGCCATCACCATGGGATAGTCACGATTGCTGATGCTGCTGACAAAATAGCGACCCATGCCGGGAATGGCAAAGATTTGTTCGACGATCAGCGAGCCGGTCAGCACGGCGGCGGCCAACGGCCCCAAAATCGTCACGACCGGGATCAGGGCATTGCGCAGGGCATGGCGGACGACCACCACCCGCTGCGCCAACCCCTTGGCCTGCGCCGTGCGGATGTAATCTTCGTGCAATACCTGGAGCAGACTGGCGCGCGTCAGGCGGGCGATGATCGCCGACAGTCCCGCGCCCAGCGTCACCGCGGGCAGGATGGCATGGCTCACATACGGTCCCAGCCCTTCGTCCAGGCCCGCCCACTTCGCCACCGGCAGCCAGCCCAGGGTCAGGCCAAAGAGCCAATACAGCACCGGCCCCAGCACAATCGCCGGCACCGAGACCCCCAGGATCGCCACGCTCATGGCGGCGCGATCCTGCCAGGCCCCATGCCAGAGCGCCGCCAGGATACCCGCCGGCAGCCCCACGGCCAGCGCAAAGAGCAGCGCCATCGTCCCCAGTTGGGCCGAGACGCCCAGCCCCGGCAGCAGGAAACTCTCCACCGGCTTGCCGCGCGCCGCCAGCGACGGGCCGAATTTCAGTTGCGCCACATTGCTCAACCAGATCACATATTGCTCATACACCGGCTTATTCAGCCCGAAGGTTTGCTCCATCTGCCTTACCATCGCAGGGGGCGTTTTCTCCGAGTCGAACGGTCCACCGGGTAACGCGTGCATGGTCACAAAGGTGATGCCCGTGACCAGGAAGAAGACGGGGATAAACCAGAGCAAGCGGCGCACAACGACTTGAAACATGATGACTCGTGTCTAGTCTACTCGACAGGATGGCCGAGGATCCCCCCGGCCATCCTGTCGTCCCCTCGACTTAACGACTACTTCTCTATCCGCCACGTGTCCCAGTTCACCGGGGCAAAGGTCGGATACGTGCGCGTGAGATACGGCTTGGCGAGGATGGTGTAGCCGCGATGATAGTACGGCGCAAAGCGCACTTCATCCTGGACCATCATCGTCTCCACCTGCTTGTACAGCTCCTTACGCACTTCCTGATCGGTCTCGCGACCGGCCTGGAGCGCCAGCTCGTCAGCTTCGGTGCAAGCTGCGCGCGGATGGTTGGTGCTGTCCGTGCAGTGGAAGACCTCATAGACCCAGTTGTTCTCGTCCGGGTAATCGGCCCCCCAGCCCAAGCGCCACATTTCCGGCATTTCTTCCAGCGGCGTGCTGTTGTCCAGGCTCGCCAGGAAGACCGGGAACTCCTGCGCTTCGATCTCGACGGTGACGTTAAGCGTCTGTTTCCACATCGCCTGGAGGGCCTGAGCCAGCGCCTCTTCCAGCGTGTTGGCAAAGTAGCGATACGTCACCGGCGGGAAACCTGCGCCGTCGGGATAGCCGGCCTCGGCCAACCAGGCCTTCGCCTGTTCCGGATCAAAGCCGATGCCCACTTCGGGGTCCGGCGCGCCAAAGATGCCGGGAGGCGCAAACTGGGTCGCCGGCACGCCGGAGCCGACCACGTCGCGCACCATCGTCTCGCGGTCGATGGCCGCCGAGAAGGCCTTCCGCACCAGCACATTGTCAAACGGCGGCTTGTTCGTGGTAAAGCCGACATAGGTCGTCGAGGCGCGCGGCCCTTCGTGCAGTTCCTGGCTCAAGGTCGCATCGGCGCGGATGCGCGTGACTTCCTCGACGGGCAGCGACGACGCGCCTTCACCCGCGACATCCAACTCGCCCGACTCGTAGAGCGCCACCTCGGTGTTCTGGTCGGCAATGAACGCCAGTTCGACGCGATCGATCTGCACGTCGGCGGCCTTGAAGTAGGCGTCGTTCTTGACAAACGACATGCTCTCGCCCGGCTTCCACTCCGTCACCTTGTACGGGCCGTTGACGACGATATTCTCCGGGTCGGTCCACTGGTCGCCAAACTCTTCAATCGCCCACTGCGGGACCGGGCGCAGCGTCCACAGGCTGGAGATGGAGAGGAAGTAGGCAGCCGGCGCTTCAAGCGTGAACTGCACGGTGTAATCGTCCAGCGCGGTGACACCCAACGTGTCAATATCATAGGTGTCGGTGGGTATGGCAGTTTGGTTGATGGTCTTGGCGTTCTGGATGATGTACAGCACATAGGCGTAGGGCGAGGCCGTCTCCGGCATGACCGCACGCTTGGCGCTGTAGACCACGTCATTCGCCGTCACCGGCTTGCCGTCGCTCCAGACGGCGTCCTGGCGCAGCTTGAAGGTCCAGACGGTGCCGTCCTCGCTGGCCTCCCAGCTTTCGGCCAGTTCCGGCTCCACATCCGCCGTTTCGTTATTGAGGTTGGTCAACCCCAAGAATAGCTGCTCAACTGGCGTGATGGAATAGGTATCCTCGGCCAGGTTGGGGTCCAGCGTGCTCGGCTCGGAAACAACGCTGAGACGGAGCACGACCTCCTCACCGGCGGCGGCAGCCGGCTCTTCGGCTGCGCCGGTGGAGGGCGCCGCGCCCGGCGCTGCGCATCCGACGACGACAAACGCAACAACGGCGATGAGACAAATAGGCCATAGGTATTTACGCATAGAAAGTCCTTTCAATCGAGATGATCAACGATAGTTGTCAGCGTTCCCTATCATACTTCCCCTGGCGCGAATTGACAACGATCCCATGTTGACGGTTCCGCTGGAGGGCCGCACCGCGATCCTGTCATGGCGCGCTCACCCGCCGCGGCACACCCCGGCGCGTTGTCGCCGCCGCACACCGCCTGTGCCCGGCCCTCCACGCGAAAATCCGGCTGACTATCGTCGCGCGGGCGACGACGATCAACCGGCGGATCGGGCCGTGGCGCAGCCCTTACCGGCGCTGCCGCCAGAGCAAGTAGATGAAGCATGGCCCACCGATGGCCGCGGCGATCAGCCCGCAGGGCAGTTCGGTGGGCCGTTGGGCGGGGACCGTTGAGCGCGGCCTACTCTGCGGTACGCAAGCGCGGGTTACTCACCTCGTCAAAGCCAATGTGGACGAGATAAAGCGAGAGGAACAGCGCCATCAGCGAGATCACCGGCGTGATCCACCACCACCACAAGTTCTGCAGGATGGCGCTGTAGTTGAGCGCCCAGTAGATCATCATGCCCAGCGTCATCTCGCGCTGCGGGCCCAGTCCCAGGATCGACAGCCCCGATTCCGCCAGCACCGCGGCGATGAACGCGTTGACAAAATTGGCCCCCAACCACTGGAACATGTGCGGCATCAGTTCGCGAATGATGATCTCCATGCCGTTCATCCCAGACATGCGCGCCACCTGGACAAAGCCGCGCTCCTTGAGGCTTAGCACTTGGGCGCGTACCTGACGCGCCGGCGAGGGCCACGCAAACGCCCCGATGATGATCGCCATGGCAAGGACGCCCACCCCGCGCACGAGAGCCGCGATCAAGATCAGGAACAGCAGCGAAGGGACCGAAAGAAACACATCGATCAGCATCCGCAGCACCGCATCCACCCAGCCGCCGAAATAGCCGCTGGTGAAGCCGATCAGCGCGCCCAGAATGGTGCCGACCGCCGCGGCAATCAGGCCAACTTGCACCGAATTGGGGATCGCCTCGGTCAATTGGATCACCACATCCTGCCCCAGCGAAGTCGTGCCCAAAGGGTGTTCTGCGCTCGGCGGCTGACGCTCCACAAAGCTCCCCGACCGCCGCAGCGCCGGGTCGACAAACACGTTCCCCACCAGCGCGATCAGCAGCAGCGCCAGGAAGATCGCGCCGCCCGTCGCGAATTTGGGGTTACGCAGCAGTTCCCACAGCACGCCCCGGCGGCTTTCGCCAACCAACTCTTGTACCGGCACGACAGCCATGACCTATTGGCCCCCCGATCCCTCGAAGCGGATGCGCGGATCGATCAACGGATACATGATGTCAATCAGGAAGTTCGCCAGCGCCACCGACAGAATGATCAACAACACACCCCCCTGGATCAAGGGGTAGTCCAGGCTCTTGATGGCGTTGTAGATGCGATAGCCGATGCCGGGATAGGCGAAAATCACTTCGGTAATGAGCGCGCCGCCCACGATATGGCCCAGCGAGATAGCCAGCCCCGTCGTCTGCGGCAGCAGGGCGTTGCGGAACGCATAGCCCCACAGCACGCGCCGCTCTTTGATGCCCATTGCCTCGGCGTTGAGGATAAAGTCTTCGCCCTTGAGCGAGATGATCAGGCTGCGCATACTCAGGAACCACCACCCCAGCG
>CAYJQA010000322.1:0-6725 GCA_964372065.1 uncultured Litorilinea sp. | reverse complement strand
TTTGCCCACTTCACGGCCTATTTGGGGCCGGTGGCGCTGGTGGGGCTGGGGCTGATCTGGCTGGTGATCGTGCTGGTCTATCCGGCGGAGTTTGGCCGCGAGCGGCTCACCAAAGAGCCGGTGACGAAGGCGGTCACGGAACGGCCCCTGCTGTACAAGGCGTTGGTCGCGACGGGGCTGATGCTGGTAGGGCTGGTGTTAGGGATGCCGATCCCACTGGCGGCGTTGGCCGCGGCGGCGATGCTGTTGGTGTCGCGGCGCATCCACCCCGAAGCCGTCTTCCGTGAGGTGGACTGGTCGCTGCTGGTCTTCTTTGCAGGGCTGTTTATAATGACCGGGAGCCTGGAGACGCTGGGCGTCAGTGAGAAGCTGTTTGCGGTGATGCAGCCCATCGCCGAGCGCGGGATCGTGGCGCTGACCGCGGTGGCGGTGGTGCTGAGCAACCTGGTTTCGAATGTGCCGGCGGTGCTGTTGTTCCGGCCTTTTGTGCCGAGCTTCCCCGCGCCCGCGCAGACGTGGCTCATGCTGGCGATGGCGACCACCTTCGCGGGGAACCTGACGTTGTTGGGGTCGGTGGCGAACCTGATCGTGGCCGAGATTGCGGCGCGGCGCGGGGTGTATCTGACCTTTCAAGAATACCTGCGCGCCGGCGTGCCGATCACGTTGGCGAGTCTGGTGGTAGGGGTGGCGTGGCTCGCCGTGCTGCTGTGAGGCGGCGCGCCACGCCGCGGCCCATCTTCCGCTGTCCGGCGTTGGGGCGTGCAGCCCGGGCCGGGCGTTAGCAAAGGAGTGTGTGACATGAAAATGAGTTGCTTACCGGTGACGCTCTATCCGGAGCTGACCGAAAGAAAGCGCAGCCTGCCCGACTGGTTCCGGTTGGCCGCGGACCTGGGTCTGGATGGGGCCGACCTGAGCGTGGTGCATCTGGAGAGCACCGAACGTGATTATCTGCGCGGGCTACGCAAGCAGGCGAAAGACCTGGGCATCCAGATCGCGATGGTCGTCACCTATGCGGACTTCACTCATCCCGAGGCGGACGAGCGCGCCCACCAGGTGCGGGAGCTTAGGCGCTACATCGGCGTCGCCAAGGAGTTGAGCGCGGAGTTCGTGCGCGTGACCGCGGGCCAGGCGCATCCCGGTCTGGAGCGCAACGCCGCCATCGGCTGGGCCGTGGCGGGGCTGACGCTGTGCTTGGACGAGGCGGCGAAGGCGGGCATTACGCTCTGCTATGAGAACCACACCAAGGGCTATGCCTGGACCTATTACGACTTTTCGCAGCCTGCCGACATCTTCTTGGAGATCATCCGGCGGACGGAGGGGACCGGGCTGCGTCTGCTCTTTGATACGGCCAACACGCTGGCGACCGGCGACGATCCGTTGGCCGTGCTGGACCAGGTGAAGCACCGCGTGAGCATGGTCCACGTCAACGACATCGCGCGGGCGGGTCATTATGAGCCGGTCCTACTGGGCGAAGGCGTCGCGCCGATCGTGCCGCAGTTTCGCATGTTGGCCGTGGCCGGCTTTGACGGCTGGGTCAGCGTGGAGGAAGCCAGCAAGCGCGGGGAGGAAGGCTTCCGCAAGGCCATCCCCTATGCCGAGGCGGCCTGGCTGGAAGCGGGCGGCAAGCCGCGCAGTTGACGCGGCGGGCCGCGCTGTGGGCTGGACGGCGGGGGCACGGGTAAGGCCAAACGCCCGCCGGTTTGATAGGGCTAGGTCGGGGACGTACGCTTGGGGCCACCGGGTTGCGGTCCGGCGTCCGACCCGTTTGCCCAATCGTCTCATAATCCATTATTCGCACGGAAGTACATACGGAGGGGAATCCATGAGCATGTTCCAGGGAGCGTGGCCTGCGTTGTTGACGCCGTTCACGGCCGACGATCAGGTCAACGTACCTGTTTTGCGCGGGGTGGTGGACTATCTGATCGGCAAAGGCATTGGCGGCTTTTATGTGTGCGGCAGCACCGGCGAAGGCATCTACATGTCGGTGGACGAGCGCAAGCGCGTGACCGAGACGGTGATCGACCAGACGGCGGGCCGCGTGCCGGTGATCGTGCATGTGGGCACGATGGTGGCGCGGGATGCCGTGGCGCTGGCGAGCCATGCCCAGGCCGCAAGGGCAAACGCGGTGGCAAGCATCATCCCGCCGCAGTTCGCCAATGTGCAGAGCATCTTCGACTATTACAGCGCACTCGGCCAGGCTGCGCCCAATATCCCGCTGCTGTCCTATATCTTCGGCGGGCCGACCGATGCGGTGGCGCTCATGCGCAAACTCATGTCCATCCCGACGATTGCGGGCAGCAAGTATACCGGGCCAGACATGCACGAGTTTCGCCAGATTGTGGACTTGGGCAAGGACTATCACGGCCCGTATGCGTGGACGGTCTTCTCCGGCATGGACGAGGAATGCTACTTTGCGTCGCTCTTTGGCTCCAGCGGGAATATCGGCTCCACGCTGAATTACATCCCCGGCGCGTATCGCGAGATTCACGCCGCGCGGGCCGCGGGCGATGTGGCGAAGGGGACCGCGCTGCAACTGCGCGCCAACGACATCACGCGCGTCCTGTTCTCGTTTGGCTTTATGGGCGCGATGAAGGAATTGATGCGCCCGTTGGGCTTCGACTGTGGTCAGCCGCGGCTGCCGGGGCGGCCGTTTGACGCCGCACGGCGGGCCGACCTGATGGCGCAGGTAAACGCGGCGGGCTTCGCCGAGCTGGCCGCGCTGTAAATCGAGGAGACGGCCGGACGCGACGGCGCAGCGGCCGGCAAGGTAAGGGAACCAAGAGGGGGAAGGGATGACACGCACGATTAGCTTTGAATTGACCGACAAGGTTGTCATTGTGACCGGCGCGGGCCGCGGCATCGGCAAGTCCATCGCACTGATCGCGGCGGAATATGGCGCGGACCTGGTACTGGGAAGTCGCCACGTGGCGGAGATCGAAGAAGTGGCGGCGGCCTGCCGGGCGCTGGGACGCCGCGCCATCGCGCTGCCGTTGGATGTGAGCAAGGTAGCGAGCATCCGCGAGTTTGTGAGCGCGGCGTTGGCCGAGTACGGCCACATCGACGTGTTGGTCAACAACGCGGGCTACAACTCGCCCAAACCGGCGCTAGACTACACGGAGGAGGAGTTCGACTATATCTCCGACGTGAACTTCAAGGGCGCGTTCTTCATGTCTACCATCGTCGCCAAGAGTATGATCGAGCGCGGCGCGGGCGGCCGTGTGATCACGATTAGCTCGCAGGCGGGCGTGGTGGGCGGCCCGCTACGCTCGATCTATGCCGCGGCCAAGGGCGCGGTGGGGCAGTTCACCCGTTCGCTGGCCGCGGAATGGGCGCTCAACAAGATCACCGTCAACGCGGTGGCCCCGACCTTTACGCGCACGCCGTTGTTGGAGGAGGCCGTCAAGAATCCGGCCTTTGCCAAGAACCTGGAGAAAGTGCCGATGGGGCGCATTGCCGAGCCGGAAGAGATTGCGGGCGCGGTGATCTATCTGGCGTCCGATGCCGCGTGTATGGTCACCGGGCAGGTGCTGTGCGTGGACGGCGGCTTTACCGCCGTCTAGCGGGCCGGTAGGCGCGTTTTCGTGGGACCGCAGCGCCCCCGTCGCGGTGGCTAGCCCGCCGCCGGGGCGCTGTCACGCGCAGGTGGCCGTCACTGCGCGGTTCGTGACCCCCAACCACCCATTGCAGAGGAGCAATGAAATGGCCGGAAAACTGCGCGCCGGCGTGATCGGCTGTGGCAGCATCAGCCGCAATCACGTCGGCGGTTATATCAACAGTGGACGCTATGATGTCGTGGCCCTTGCCGACCTCAACCCGGACGCGATGGCCGACATGGATCAGCACTTCGGCATCACCACCGTCCACTATACGGACGCCCGGCAGATGCTGGAGCGTGAGGGGCTGGACGTGGTATCGGTCTGCACGTGGCACAGCGGCCATGCGCCGTGGACGATTGCCGCGACGACGTACAAGCCCAAGGCGATTTTGTGCGAGAAGCCGATGGCCGACACGCTGGGCCATGCGGAGCAGATGATTGTCGCCTGCCGCCGCGCCAACGTGAAGCTGGTGATCGGGCATCAGCGCCGCTTCCTGCCCGCGTATACGCTGGCTAAGGACCTCATCAAGCAAGGGGCCATCGGCCAGGTGCAGCAGATCGTGAGCATGGGTGGCGACGGCCTGCCCAACTATTCGTCACACCAGACGGATATGTACCGGTATCTGCTGGACGACGACGAGTGTATCTGGGTGATGGGCAACATCGAGCGCAAGACCGACCAGTATGAGCGCAACACGCGCATCGAGGACTGTGCGCTGGGCGTGTTCCAGTTCAAGAGCGGGGCGCGGGCGCTGCTGCTGAGCGACCTGGTGCCCAACTATTACCAGGGCGCGTTCATCTACGGCTCGCAGGGCATGATCACCATGACCACCAGCGACCTGCAACTGCTGAACGCCGACACGGGCGGCAAGTGGCAGACGCACGCGCCCGACGGCAAGTTCTTCAAGGTGGCCGAGCACGGCGAGCGCTTCGAGTGGCTGGAGGGCGGGGCCGGGCAGGCGGATGAACTGGCGGACTGGACTGAGGGCAAGGACAACACCCATCGCGGGCGTGGCGAAAACGGCTACAAGGCTCTAGAGATGATCCACGCGGTCTACGAATCGGCGCGCTGCCACGAGAAGGTGGTCATGCCGGTGCGGACGAAGATCAACCCGCTGGACATCATGGTCGAATCCGGGCATCTGATGCCGGAGCGACCGGGACGCTATGATATTCGCGCATTCTTGCTGCGCGGCGAGCGCATGACCGCCGACGACGAGGGCGCTAAACAACCGGAGTAGCGTATGGCGAAGATACGAATGGCCCAATATGCAACAAAGCACGGTCACGCGGGCGGCAAGCTGACGTCCATGCTCGGCCATCCGGACGTGGAGGTCGTGGGGGTCTATGAGCCGGATGACGCGCGCTGGGCGGCGGTTGCCAACACGGACCCCTATAACCGCGTGCGGCGGCTGACCAAGGACGAACTGCTGGGCGATGCCAGTATCGTGGCGGTGGCGGCGGAGGGCCTGAACTCGCAAGCCCTGGCGCAGACCGAGGAGATCGTCGCGGCGGGTAAGCATGTGTGGTATGACAAGCCCGCGGGCGACAACTGGGAGCACTATCAGCGCGTGATCGCGCTGGTGCGCGAGCGTGGGGTCTATCTCCAAATGGGCTACATGTTCCGCTATCATCACGGCTTCCGCCAGATCGCGGAATGGGCGAAGGCGGGGCTGCTGGGCGATATTTTCTCCGTGCGCGCGCATATGTCCACCAACCTGAACAAAACGCAGCGCGAAGTGATCAGCGAGCACGTGGGCGGCATCTTCTTTGACCTGGCCGGTCACATGCTGGACCAGGTCGTCTATCTGCTGGGGCGGCCCACGAAGGTGACGTCGTTCCTGCACAATCACAACGGCATGGTCCCGACCTTCAAAGACAACACCCTGGGCGTCTTTGAGTTTGAGCGGGCGATTGCGTTTGTGGACATCGCCGCCATGGAGCCGCGACCGATGGCGCGGCGCTTCGAGGTGTATGGGACCAAAGGCAGCGCGATCATCGTGGAGCCTTTCGAGCCGGCGCACCAGTTGCGGCTGTGTCTGGAGGAAGCCGCAGGCGGCTTTGAGAAGGGCGTGAATATCTTGGATGTGCCGTATCAGACGCGGCAGGCCATGTATGACCTGGAGATCGCCGCGTTTGTGCGCGTGCTCAAGGGCGAACAGGCCCCCGACCGCACGATGGAGCACGAGATGACGGTACAGGAGACACTGCTGCGCGCGGCCAGCGGGCTGGCCGCGTAGTCATACACCGGTTTGGTTTCGCGTAGACATAGGTAGGCACAGAGAACAAGGGAGAGGTGCATGGAACGGATTCCTTTGGCGATTGTGGGTTGTGGCGGGATGGGCCACCGTCATTTGTTTGGGCTGGCCGAACTGCATCGGGCCGGACTGTCCCCGTTCGACCTGGTGGCCGGGTGTGACCCGGTGACCGAAAACGTCGAGTCGCTGGCCGCGCAGGCGGAGCAGTTGCTTGGCAAACGCCCGGCGACCGTCGGCACGCTGGCGGAACTGGAGGCGTTAGGCGTTGCCGCCGTGGACATCACCACGACCCCGCGCTATCACCACACCCTGGGCGTCGAGGCGATTACGCGCGGCTGGCACGCGATGATCGAGAAGCCGGTCGGGCTAACGGTGCGGGCGAGCAACCGCATCCGCGCCGCCGCGGCGGGGACGGGGCGCGTGGTCAGCGTGGCGGAGAACTATCGCCGTGACCCCATCAACCGCTTGGCGAAGGCGCTGATCGAAGCGGACGTGATCGGCAAGCCGCGCTTCATGATTCATCACTCGACCGGCGGCGGCAATCAGATGATCATCTCGGTCTGGCGTCACCAGAAGGACCAGAGTGGGATTTTGCTCGACGTGGGGGTCCACTTCTCGGACATCCTGGAGTACTTCCTGGGTGAGATCAGCAGCGTGTATGCCCAAACCCGGCTGCACGAGCCGACGCGCTACAATCCGGCGGCGCTGGGCAAGGAGTCCACGTCCAATCCCGCCGGGGTGTACGGCAAGTGGCAAAAGGCCATGCCCGCCGAGTTGCCGCCCACCGCCGAGGATGCCAACTATGCCTCCATCTTGTTCACGAGCGGGGGGGTTGGCCAGTATATCGAGGACCACGGCGCGCACGGTAAAGG
>CAYJQA010000321.1:0-6747 GCA_964372065.1 uncultured Litorilinea sp. | reverse complement strand
CTCCTGCGCCGCTCCGAAAAGGCCGAACAGGGCGGTCGGCTCGCCTTTGCCGGGCTGACGCTCGACGTCAA
The DNA here is from genome assembly GCA_964372065.1 of uncultured Litorilinea sp. Classification (GTDB taxonomy): domain Bacteria; phylum Chloroflexota; class Anaerolineae; order Caldilineales; family Caldilineaceae; genus QEUY01. The sequence goes on along the minus strand of CAYJQA010000321.1, from coordinate 6,676 downwards.
CACCCGCCAGACCGGCCGCAACGGTCGCCAGTTCGACTTGACCCCGCGCGAGTTCGACCTGCTCTACTTCTTTATGCTCCACCCGCGCCAAGTGCTGGTGCGCGACCGGATCTTGGAAGAAGTGTGGGGTTATGACTTTGGCGGCGAAGACAACGTGCTGGAGGTCTATATCGGCTATCTGCGCAAGAAGACCGAAGCCGCCGGCGAACCGCGCCTGATCCAGACGGTGCGCGGGGTCGGCTACGCGCTGCGAGAAGAATAATATGTCGATCCGCTTGCGTCTGACCCTGGTCTATAGCCTGATCCTCGCCCTGGTGCTGGTCGCCTTTAGCCTGCTGCTCTACTCATCGCAACAGTGGACCACCCTGCAGCCGGTGGACGCGGCCCTGGCGCGCCATTTCCGGCGCTTCGCCGAAGCGCAACCGGCGGACGCCGCTCCCGCCGCGCCGGTCCCGCCGCCGGACGCAGGCGATCGCTTTGATCAAGTCTTTATCCAACTGCGCGATCTGGAGGGCGTCATCGTGCAAGCGCCCACCGATCTGGAGGACGCCATCCCGCTGGACACGGACGGGCTGGACGCCGTGCGCCGCGGCGAAGGCCGGCGGGAGATCGTTACCCTGGACGGCGAGCAGTTTCTTGTGCGCAGCGAAATCGTGACCGGCCAGGACGGCAACTCCGTGATCCTCCAGGTCGCGATCTCCACTGGCGGGCGGCGGCAATTCCTGGGCGCGCTACGTAACCTGCTGATCATCGGCGACGGTCTGGTTATCCTGGTGGCCTTTGGCATCGGCTGGTTGGTCGCGGGCTACACGCTGCGGCCCATTAACCGGATCACGCGCACGGCCCAAGATGTGGGCGACAGCCGCGATTTCTCCCGTCGCGTCAGCTATGAAGTGCCCGGCGACGAAATCGGCCGCCTCGCCACCACCTTCAACGCCATGTTGGCTCAGTTGGAGGATGCCTATACCCAGTTGGAAAACGCCTTGCAGACCCAGCGCCGCTTTGTGGCCGACGCCTCGCACGAACTACGCACGCCGCTGACCACGATCCGCGGCAACATCGCCCTGCTGCAGCGCGAGGACGCCATCAGCGCGGAAGACCGCGCCGATATCGTCGCCGACGCCATCGAAGAGACCGAACGCATGATGCGTCTGGTCAACGAACTGTTGGTGCTGGCGCGCGCCGACGTCAAACGATCCCTCACCATTGAGCCGGTTGCCGTCGGGCCGCTGGTGGAGCACCTGTGCCGCCAGGCGCGCGAACTGGCTCCGGGCCGCGGCGTCGAATGCCGCGCCGCGCCGGGTCTGACCGCGGCGGCCAACGAAGACGCCCTCAAACAGATCATCCTGGTGCTGCTGGATAACGCGGTCAAACACACGGCGGGCCGCAGCCCGATCACGGTGACGTGCGCCCGGCAGGCGGGAGAGGTCGTCATCCGCGTCGCCGACGACGGCCCCGGCATTGCGCCCGAGCATCTGCCCCATCTGTTCGACCGCTTCTATCGCGGCGACGCCGCGCGGTCAGGGCCGGGCGCGGGGTTGGGGTTGGCGATCGCCAAGGAACTGGCCGAGCTACAACAGGGCGCGCTGGCGGTGGAAAGCCAGGTGGGTCGGGGCACGGTCTTCACTTTGCGCTTGCCCGTCTTCACCGCCGACGCCGCCGCACAGTAGGCGCGGTGTTGGGCAAGCAAGCCGGAGGAGTTGTACTCAACCGCCGGTGGGATGGTCGGTCTTTGTGTGAAGCGCCTGACCTACGGCCACCAGCTCGGCTATGTCCGGGTCGTCACCGGCGTATTGGCCGTAGTAAGCATAGCGGATCACGCCCTGCGTATCCACAATGAACGCGCCGGGCATCATCTGCACATCGCCCGTGGGCGCGCCCTGCCGGTGACCGGCGGCGGCGGCTCTGACGCTAACCCGCACGATGTTGACGGAATTCGCCAGCGTTTCACCGAAGGTGCGCTGGCGCAGCCCCCAGGCATAGTACGAATCGTTGGTGGTATCGGTAAAGCAGGTGTGGCTAGGGGCCAACGCGCCGCAGTAGCGTTCGGCATGTTCCGGCTTACCCAATCCCAGCGCGATCAACTGCAAACCGGCGCGCCTAAGTTCATCTTTGTGTAGCTCCAACTGAGCTAAGCGGCTGCGGCAGTGGATTCAGCCAAAATGCCGCAGGAAGGTGAGCAGAGTAGGGCCGCTCGTCCAATACGGGGCGAGGGGTGTGGGCTGCCCGTGAATGTCCAGCACGGTAATGGTGGGTGCTTTGTCGCCTACTTTGAGGTGCGGTGTGATGGCTGCCACCGAAAAAACCTTTCGGGTTACGTGTAGTTTCTGTACGCATTATGTTATGCCCAACTGCTGCATAGATTATACCGCGCGTATCCGCTTGGTCATCGCGAGATTCCTTCCGCTAAGCTTGGTGAAATCGTAAGCGAAACGTAAGTCAAACGTGAATTTTGACATGCTCTGTCGAGTGGTGCTAAGGTGAAAATGCTTTTGTGTGATATTTCACGAACCGCGCGGTTTGTTCCCCCAAGACCCCACCAGCGACTGAAGATTACTTCTACGTGGAAAGGCAGTCACCATGCGACGTTGGAGATGGCCTGAAGAAACGGGCATAGCAATCATTTTGATCGTGGTTGCCTTGTCCATGAGCATCATGTCGGAGAACTTTCGGACCTTCGCCAACCTACAGGTGCTGCTGTTGAACGGCGCGGTGATCGCGTTTCTGGCCTTGGGCCAAACGTTTGTCCTCCTGACCGGGGGCATCGACCTCTCCACCGGGTCGAGTGTCGCCATGACGGGCGTGCTGGCGACCGTGCTGATCCGGATGGGGCTGTCGTGGGAGGTGGCTACCCTGCTGGCCGTCGGCGTCGGCGTGCTGCTGGGGGTTTTCAATGGCTTCATCATTCATTATGTGCAACTGCCGGCCTTTCTCGTAACCTTCTGCACCAGTGGTGTGGCGGCCAGCATCCCCATGATCATCACCGGGGCCAACTCGGTGTCGGTTAAGGATCCGGGCTTTGCGGTGATCGGCCGCGGGTCGGCGCTGGGCTTGCCGATGCCGGTTTTTATGGTCATCGTCGCGACCATCATCTTGACGGTGATCCTGCGCTCCACGCCCCTGGGTGTGCGGATCTATGCCACGGGCGGGAACGTGGAAGCCAGTCGTCTGGCCGGGGTCAACATCGGGCAGACGATCATCATGGTCTATGCGATCAGCGGATTCTGCGCCGCCATCGGCGGTATGATCGTGGCGAGCCGTCTGATGGTCGGCTACCCCTCGGCAGGGTCGGGGAACGAGCAGTTTTACTCGATTGCGTCGGCGGTGGTGGGGGGCGTGAGTCTGTTTGGCGGCATCGGCAGCCTGCCGGGCGCGCTGCTGGGCGCGATATTGATTGCCACCGTGTCCAACGGTATGAACGTGCTGGGGGTCCAGAGCTACTGGCAACCGCTCGTCATCGGCTTGATCATCCTGGCGGGTGTCACGCTGGACAGCTATCGCCGCCGTGTGTCGTTCAGCGACCTAATTCGTCGCATTGGCCGGCGTCCTATTGAAGCGCACTCATCCGCAGTTGGTGATTGATCGAGATCGTTCAGCGTATTCAGGAAGGAAGTGAGCCAGACAACTTCATGGCGGTCTTTTGGGACGGGGTAGGTTTCACAACTCTGTTCGTCATCTCACATTGCAGGAGGAAGATTGTGAACAAAAGTTCCCTTTGGGTGTGTGTGTTGGTAGTCATGCTGAGCGCGCTGATGTTGAGCGCGTGCGCCGCCCCGGCGGCGGAAGCGCCCGCGGCCGAAGCTCCGGCGGCGGAAGCCCCGGCTGAAGCCGCTGCCCCCGCCGGCATTCCGCGTCCCGCGGCATGTGATGCGGACAGCCCCTTCATTGCGGTGGCTTTGCCCAACCTGACCAATCCGTACTATGTGGCGATGAAGTCGGGTTTCGAGGAGGCTGCCGCCGAGGCGGGCTTCACCGTCGAGATTCAGATTGCCAATGATGACGATGCGCAGCAGTTGGCCCAGGTGCAGACGATGCTGCTGAAGAACCCGTGTGCGCTCGCCTTGAACGGTGTGAAATCCGAGCCTGCGGCAGCCATCGTTAAGTTAGCCAACGACGCCGGTGTACCGGTCTTCACGGTAAACGTCATCGTCTCGCCCGAGGCGCTCACCGACCAGGGTGCAACGATCGTGCAATACTTGGGCGCAGACAACAAGGCGGGCGGCGCCCAGACCGCCGAATTGGTCCTCAAGGACTTGGGCGCGGATGCGGCGATGAAGATCGGTTTCGTCACCGAGCCGGACGAGGTTCCGACCGTGGTGCGCGACCAGGGCTTTGAAGAAACGATTGCGGCCAATCCCAATGCCGAGGTAGTGGCGAAGGTTGACGGCAACGTCAAGCCGGACGACAGCATGCAGGCGACGACCGAGATGTTGCAGGGCAACCCCGACATCAACGTGATCTTCGCCAGCACCGGACCGGGCGCGTATGGCGCGATCCAGGCTGTCGAGACGCTGGGCAAATCCGATGTGCTGGTATACGGCTTCTGCGCGTCCGAAATGACGCTGACCGAGCAGTATCCCGGCTGTGTGGCCCAAGAGCCGTATGACTACGGTGCGCGGGTGATCGGCCAGATCAAGGAGTGGTTGGGCGGCGCGACGCCGGCGCCGGAAATTCTGCGGCCGTTGAAGATCTTTGTCACGGGCGAAACCCCTGGCCCGGGCGAAGTAGGTTGATCTAGGTAGAGGACGGATGGCAATGCCACACACTCAGCCGAACGACGGGTCACCGGGGCTGGAAGCTTCGGGAATTAGCAAGTACTTCTCGGGTGTACCGGCTCTTCTGCGCGTGTCCATTGCCGTCCGTCCCGGTAAGATTCTTGGACTTGCCGGCCATAACGGCGCCGGCAAGTCCACCCTCTTGAAAATTCTCTCCGGTGTCTATCGCCCGGATGAAGGCATGGTGTTGATGGACGGTGTTCCCATCGAACTGCACTCACCGGCCAATGCGCTGGCGCGCGGGATCGCCACCGTCCATCAAGAGCTTTCGCTGCTGCCCAATCTCACGGCAACCGAGAACACCTTTTTGGCCCAGGAGCGCGCGCGGCTGGGCTTTCTGCAGCGCACCAGCATGCAGCTCGAAACGCAGAAGATGGTCGAGCAGTTTGGCTTGGACATCGACGTGAATCGGCCCGTGGGCGAATATCCCGTGGCGACCCGCCAACTGTTGGAACTGGCGATTGCCACGCACCGCAACGCGCGCTTCATGCTGCTGGATGAACCGACCACGAGTCTCGAAGGCGACCAGGTCGACGAGTTGCTGAAGACCATCCGCAACCTGGCGCGGGAGCGCGGCGTCGGCATTATGCTCGTCAACCACAAGCTCGACGAGTTGTATGCCGTGGTAGATTCCATTGTCGCGTTAGTGGATGGGGAAGTGCGGATCAATGACGCGATCGAGGCAGTGGCGCGCGAAGAGCTAGTGCGGGCGATTGCCGGCGACGAGGCCGTCTCGCTCATGGAGGAGGCGGCCCAGATCGGAGCACTGCCGTCCATCGACCTTGGTCAGTCCGGCGAGGATGGGGCCGCGCCGGCCGCGGCGTCCGGCACGCCGGCGTTGAGCGTGACGCATCTCAAGACCAATACGCTTGAGGACGTGACCTTGACCGCCCGCGCGAACCGTGTCCTGGGCGTCTACGGTCTCGTCGGGTCGGGCCGCACTGAGTTCCTGCGCACCCTCATCGGCTTGGACCATGTAGAAGCGGGCACGATCGAACTGTTTGGTCGGCCCTATCGGCCGCGCAATCCCGCGGCGGCCCGCGACGCCGGCATCGTCTATTTGACCGAGGAGCGCAAGCGGGACGGTACGATCGCGCCGCTCGATTCACTCGTGAACGTGGCCCTGCCGGTGCTGCATCGCTTTACCCGCGCCGGTTTTCTCCAAGATCGGGAGATGCGCCGCCGCACCAATGAGTATCTCGACCTGTTGAAGGTGCGCGGCGACCGCAACTCACCCGTCCGGCGTCTTTCCGGCGGTAATCAACAGAAGGTGTTGTTTGCCCGCGCGCTGGCCCAAGAGCCGCAGGTGCTGCTCCTGGACGAGCCGACCAAGGGCGTGGACATCGGCGTGAAGGTCGACATTCACCGGATGATTCGCGATCTGGCCCACAAGCAGGGGATTACGATCATCCTCGTCTCCAGCGAAGAAGAAGAGATGCTCGAGGTCGCGGACGACGTCGTCGTCTTTGTGGGCGGACGCTGTGACGGCCGGGCCGAATTGGCGACCCAACTCAACGCCACGCAGCTCCGGCGCGAGGCGTGGGTGCCGGCCTAGGATCGCCGCGGAACCGTTAGAGTCGCCCTAGCCAACGGGCAAAGGAATGTCGCGTGAGTGAGGCCAAAGCTGATGTAATTTTAGACGCCGCGCGCAGCCGGGTCAGCAGTGAAGCGGCCGGTGTGCTCGCCGTGGCCGACCAGTTGGATGAGACTTTTCTCCGCGTGGTCGATCTGATCTTGACCTTGCCCGGCAAGGTGTTTGTGACCGGCTCGGGCACGTCCGGGATCATGGCGCGGCGCATGGCCCATCTGCTGACCGTCTGCGGCACGCCGGCCCTCTATCTCCAGCCGATGGATGCTCTGCACGGCGGCATGGGGGTGGTGGGCAAGGGCGACCTGTTGAT
>CAYJQA010000320.1:0-6777 GCA_964372065.1 uncultured Litorilinea sp. | reverse complement strand
GGTTGAACACCAACAACAACCGGCCCCCGCGGGCCGGGCCGGGCGGGAGCGGCGCCCCGCCGCCGCCGCACCCGGGCGGCGCGCACGTCTCCTACTATCCCGGCCACATGCACATGGGTCGCGCCTGGAATCGCTATCACCGGCCTCCTGGTGAGCCGATCACGGTGAACGGCGTCCCAATCGACCTGGCGACGCTCGCCGACGACTGGGCCATCGTCATGGTTCACGAGTTCGGCCACTACGCCCTCTACCTCTTCGACGCCTACTACGGCGTCGGTTTGGAAGGCAGCGTCGTTACCGTCAACTCGTGTACGGGCACAATCATGGGCTGGGCCTACGAGCAGTCCAACTGGGGCTTTGTGAACAGCCCCACCGGCTGGGCCGCCAACTGTGCCGAAACCCACGCCAACCAACTCTTGGGTCGCAACGAGTGGGACGTGCTCCAGGACAATTTCGCCTGGCTGCAGCGCCCTGCCGTGTTTACGCCCGGTCCCGATGCCCCGCCCGTCAACTTAACCACCGTGAGCTTTGTCGAGCCGGCCGGCGGCGCGCTCCTGTCCGGCCAGACGTTTGACCTGCTCTATGACGACGGCCAAACCGCCTCGCGCAAGGCCCACGCCTTCCTGATCCGCGGCGACTATGTGTTGAGCCAGGGCAGCCCGGTGCTCGGCAGCACCCAGATCGAATTGGCGGGCGCGCAAGCCGGCGACCGCTTCTGCGTGTATGACATCGACGCCGCGCCGCCCAGCCCCCACACGCCACGCCACCAGTACGGCTGCGAGAGCCTGGAAGCGGGCGACACGACGCTCGACCTGGAACGCGATGATGCCTGGTCTCCCATCGTGCTGATCGACCCCATCGGGCCGACCACCATCGCGGTCACCATCACGCAGCCCATCACCGGCGCGTCCTTAGTCGCTCGCGTCTTTCCCGAACACGCCGGTATCTCCTTCACCGCGCTGCTGGCGCCCGCCGGCGTCAGCCAGAGCGCCGTCTTCACGCTGCCGAACGTCACGCCCGCGGCCTTTGTCCAAGTCTATGTAGACGAAGGAGAGACCGAGACGGACCCGCGCCGCGAGGCCATGGCCATGTACGGCGTGGACGGCGGGACCGTCCCCGGCCCGGGCAGTTGGGACGCCAAGGCCCCAGTCTACTCCTCCGATGGCGAATCGGTCGCCTGGCCGCTGGACGCGGTCATAGTCAAGCCGGGGCAGTGGGTGTCCATGCAGTACATGGTCGAGACCTACCCCGCGCCGGGCCAGACCACGCGTGTCAGCGACGCCTACCGCGTGATTTCCTGGCCGCCGGCATTGGCCGCGACCGTCAACGTCAACATCCGGACGCCGCTCACGTCGTCGGCGCAGGCTGCGAGCTTGTCTGCCGCCGGTGCGATGCCGAAGCTCGGCATCCGCACCTGGAATGGGTCGAGCTGGCAGCCGGTCACCACCGAACTGGTGGAAACCGAGGATGGCGCGTTAGTGGCGTCAGCCGTGGTCCCGGCCAACCGCGTCTATGCATTGTTTGACGGAGATGTCACCCAGTTCCTGCCGTATGCCCGGCGCTAGGCCGCCGGCGGTTTAACTCCGATCGCGGTGCATCCGGGGCTGTGGGCGAGGAAGGTAGCCCGCAGTTCCGGATCGCTGATCGCAGCCGCACGCACATCCAGCAGCCGCCGCGCTTGGTCAAATGCGGCGGCTGCTTCGTCGTCCTGGCTGCACGCCGCTAACACCTCACCGCACCGCCGGTACTCGCGGTGCGGGAAGTCCGGCCCTTCGCCGCGACACGCGTCCAGAATGGCGATGGCTTCACGCGCCTGCGCCAGCGCGCGGTCACGGTCATGCAGGCGCAGCGTCGCCTGGGCCGCGGTGGCGCGGTCGGCCGGGGTCATGACCCGCAGCCCCAATTCCTCCAGCGCAGCGATCGCGGCTGTGGCATGTGCCAGCGCCGCCGCCGCCTCGCCCAACGCCAGTTCGGTCAGCCCCAGTTCGCCCCGCAGTTGCGCCGTGACGTGCGGGTCGTCCAGCGCCTGTGCCTCATGGTACGCCTGGGACAGGGCCGCGTGCGCCTCTATTAGGCTGCCCTGTTCGCGCAACACAAGGCCTAGGTTCCAGCGCACATACACCAGCCCTGCCGCAGCGCCAATGGCCTGGCACAGGCCAAGCACGTCCCGCAGAATCCGCTCCGCGTCATCCGGCAGACCGGCCAGGTAATGGACAACGCCCAGCTCGTTGAGCACGATGGCCTGGCTCCAACGATTGCCCAATGCCCGCTGGATGCCCAACGCCTCATTGAGGAGGCTGCGGCCTTGCGCGTGATCGCCCACGCCGTGAATCACCACCTGCGCCAGGCTAAACAGCGCGTCGCCCTCGCCCGCCCGGTCGCCGATCTCGCGGCGCAGTGCAAGCGCCTGTTCGGTATAACTGCGCGCTTGGGTGAAGCTGCGCTGCAAGCGCGACACCACGCCCATCGCCATGAGTACGCGCGCCTGCTCCGCCGCCCGTCCGGCCTGTGCCGCCAGTTCCAGCGCCGTCGCCCACACTTCCAGCGCGCCGCGATAGTCGCCCTGCTGCTTGCGGACCGTCCCCCGCCCGTAATAGACCTCGATCAGTGTCTGCGTGTCGGGCGTCGGTTCGGTGGTCAGCGCAGTCAGCGCCGCCTGGTAGCCCTGCTCTTCCCGGCGATAGTCACCCTCGCGCCCGGCGATGCTCGCCATCTGCACCTGCACCGTCGCGATCTCCCCGCCGCTTCGAGCGTAGCGCAGCGCCGACTCAGCCGCCGACCAGGCGTCATCGTAGCGCGCCACCGCCTCATAGTACCGGCTGGTAAGGAAGTCATGATAGCCGGGGTCGACGTCATCGAGCGACCGCGCCGACGCCAATGCCGCGGCTTCCTCCTCCCGCGCCCCCAACAAGTGCGATACCTCAATCAGGCTGCGATAGCTCGCCCACCCCGGCGCCAGCACGGTCAATTGCCGGAGAAAGTAACGCGCCGTCTCATTGGCGTTCTCGCGCCGGCTCTTGGTCGCCGCCAGTCCCAGGTAGTGTACCGCCGCCCCGCGCGTGGGGAGGTTCGCCAGGTCCGCCGACGCAAAATGCCGGGCCAGCCGTTCGACCGCGTGTGGCGCGACCCCTTCCAGCGCCCGCCCAACCGCCCCATTCAGGGTGCGCTGCTGTGTCTCCAGCAAGCTCTGGTAGAGCGCCTCTTGTAACACGCTTTGGCGAAACTCATAGGTGACCGGCGTCGCATCGCCGCCCGCCGCTAGGACGCCCTGCTCGACCAGCGCATCCAACTGGCGCGCCATCTGCGCCTCGTCATACCCCGCCGGGTTCACACCGGCGACGACCGCCAGCTCGAATGTGCGGCCCACCACGCTGGCGACCTTGAGCGTCAATTTGGCGGCGTCGCCCAGCCGGTCGATCCGGCCCAGCAACATCCCCTGCATGGAGATCGGCAGACCCGGCAGACCGGCTTGGCCGCTCGCTGCGGGCGCAAGCCGCCATTGGTCCTCGCCATAGTGCAACGCACGCGCTTCCCGCAGCGTCTGAAAATAGGCCGGGGTGACCGCCCACCGGCCCGCTGCGTCGGCAATGAAGCCCTCCTCCCTCAGCGCATCGGCCAGCATCAGCCCATAGGCCGGGTTGCCCTGGGTAACGTGGACGACAATCTGGGTGAGCAGACCATCCACCGGCTTGCCCAGGCGCGCCTCGACCAGTCGGGCGATCTCCGGCGGCTCAAGCGGGGGAAGCTCTATCTTTGTGCTCTCGTCGGCAGGTTGCCCACCCCAATTCGACTCGTCGCCGGACCTGGCGCAGACCAGCAGCAGCATGGGCAAGGCCGCGGCGCGACGGCCCAGCGCAGTGAGCGCCGACCAACTTGCCTCGTCCACATGCTGGCCGTCCTCCACCAGCAGTAGGACCGGCCCTTGGCCGCAGGCGTATGTCATCAAATCACTCACGAGATTCGCGAGCGCCTCTTGCCGCTGCTGCGCGCTCAGGCCCGCGGTCAGCGGCGCTTCCGGCAGCGGCACATCCAGCACATCGCGCAGGAGCGCCACGCGCGGCTGCCATTCCGGCGCGTGCTGCGCGAACCAGTCCGCGACGGCCTGCGCCATGGCCGCGGGCAACCCAAGCAGGCTGCGCGCCAGATGGCCCAGCGCCGCATACGCCACCTCGCGCGCGGTGCTCTCCCCGCGCACAATGACAATGCGCATCCCGCCGGTCGCGCCCCGCTGCACGCACTCCGCCGCCAACCAGCTCTTGCCGATCCCGGCTGGACCGGTCAGCGACACCCAGCTTCCATGTCCTGATCGGGCAGCGTCGAGCAGCCCGCACAGCGCCGCCCATTCCGCGGCGCGCCCCATCCGCGGCACGCGCAGCTGCTCCGGGTCCAACTCGGCCACCGGGTCGCGCCGTCCGGTCAGCCGGTACAGCGCCACCGGCGTCTCCAGCCCCTTCAGCGTGTGCGGGCCGAGCGTCTCCACCTGGAACGTCGCGCGCACCGCGTCCGCCACGCTCTGCGCCAAGACCACCGTATCCGGCGCGGCCACCGTCATCAGCCGGGCCGCCATGTTCACTGCCGCTCCCTGCGCGCCAAAGGTGCAGCGTTCAGCGCCGCCATAGGGACCGACCCGCGTGCGTCCCCCCGCGATTCCGATCCGCACCTCAGTCAGCCACGGCGCAGCCTCGCGATACCCCAGCAAGCCCAGCCCCGCAGCCGCCGCGCGCGCGGCGTCGTCGGTATGCATCTCCGTCGCGCCAAACGAAGCATACAAATAGCTGCCCTTGTCGCCTGTGGTCAATTGGAGCAGCGCGCCGCCCATCCGCGTCACGATCCGTTGCGCCCAAACCACAAAGACGTTGACCTTGGCAGCCACGCCATCATCGTGCACGAAGTCAAGCCCGGCGAAGCGCAGGAACAGCGCCACGGTCGGCCGCAGTTCGGCGAGATACTCTTGCTGTCCAGTTTCCAGGCGCGCGGCCAGCGCCGGCAGTAGCCACGGGCGTGCGCTTTCGGCGTCCAATTCGACCGCATCCGCGGCGATTCCCGTTGGACAGTCATCGGCCCTAGCCGCTAATGGCGCGAAGCGGTGGCCCGCTTCCGCTTCCCGCCACGTCTCCGGGCGCGACCCCAGCGCCTCCACCACCGCCGCCTCAAAAACCGACTCCCCGCGCAGGGCTAGCCGTTCGCCCTCGCTCACGGCATCCACCGGCTGTCCAGCCAGCACGTCGATTAGTTGGATGTCGGGGTCACCGGCCACCAGTCGCCGGACGCGCCCGCCGGCCACCGCGACTTTCAGCCCAATCGGCACGACCACTTGCGGCGTGACCGCCACCCGCGCAAACGGCTCGATCGCAGCGTGCAGCGCCCCCGCGGCCGCATAGGCCGTCCGCGCCGCACCCGCCGCGCCGCCTGCGTCGTCCTGCGCGAACCAGCACAGCATCCCGTCGCCGCTGAAGCCCACGATGCTGCCCCCGCGGCCGTGAATATAGCTGACAAAGGCGGAATAAACCGCCTTCAGATGGCGCCTGGCAACAACCGCCCCACGCCTAGGCCCCCACCCCACCACACCCGCCGCCCTCAGCGGGGTGAACCCCGAAATATCAGCAAAGAGGACAATTCCCGCGCTCGTCTCCGGCAAGGTCTCGCCGCGGGCCAAGGCGCGGCGGCGATCGCTTGGGAGATACGCGGCAGCAATCTTGGGATCGATCATGCAGGGAGAAGGGAACAACTGCCCATTGCGGCTCCGTCAGCGACCGGCCAACAGTGCGGACGCGATGGCCTGCCACTCGTCCGCCAGGGCGGCTGCGCTCACTGGCCGCCCGGCACGGCGATACCAATAGGCGGCATTCCCCGGATCACCCTCGACCTAGTGCAGGTAGGCATGGACCCACGCGCCTTCACGGCTGTGGTCGTCTTGCAGCAGGTCATGGCCGCGCCGCCAGTCGCCCCGCGCCTCATGCCACAATGCTTGCATCGCCGTCGTCAGGCCGTCCGGCAGGGTCGCCGCCCCGCGCAGTTCATCCGCTGTCATTCGCTGGTCTCCTTGATTCGCGCACTGCTCAAGCCGCGCTGCCGTTGGCGACATCGTCCGCGGCCCATTGCAGCGTGTACAGGTCGAAGTAACGACCCCGCCGCGCCAGCAATTCCTCATGCCGGCCCATCTCCACAATCCGTCCGCGGTCCATCACCACGATCTTGTCCGCGCCCACGATGGTACTGAGCCGGTGGGCAATCACAAACGACGTGCGCCCCTCCATCAAGCGCGCCACCCCGCACTCGATGATCTTCTCTGTGGCGGTATCAACGCTGCTGGTCGCCTCGTCCAATATCAGGATGCGCGGATCCGCCAGCAGCGCCCGCGCAAATGAAATCAACTGGCGCTGCCCGCCGCTCAGGTTGACGCCGTTCTCGCCCACATCCGTCAGGTAGCCGTCACGCAGCCGCGTGATGAACACATGCGCCCCCACCGCGTCGGCCGCCGCGGCCACCTCGTCGTCAGTGGCATCCAGCTTCCCGTAGCGGATATTGTCGGCAATCGTTCCCTTGAACAGAAACGGGTCTTGCAGCACGATCCCCAACTGCGAGCGCAGACTTGCCTGCGTGACGTTGCGGATGTCGTGACCGTCGATCAAGACTGCGCCCTCGGAGGTATCGAAGAAGCGCGCCAGCAGCCGAATCACCGTGCTCTTGACCGAGCCCGACTCACCCACCACCGCGACCCGCTCACCCGGTTACGCACTCCGCGACACCGCACGCACAACCGGCTCATCCTTGTTA
>CAYJQA010000319.1:3908-6783 GCA_964372065.1 uncultured Litorilinea sp. | reverse complement strand
CAACCGGACGCTTAGGCGTGCGGGTGGGGGGCGAGCGGCCACCAGACGGTGACGGTCGTGCCTAGGCCCAGGCCGGGACTGGCGATGGTGAGACGCCCGCCGTAGAAGTCGACAATGGACTGCACGAGCGCCAGGCCCAGCCCGGACCCTTTGACGGCGCGCGTGTGGGCCTTGTCGGCGCGGAAGAAACGCTCACGAACGTGCGCCAGGTCCTCGGGCGCGATGCCCTGCCCGGTGTCGGCGACGGCGATCTCCACCCCATCCCCAACCGGCTGGAGCCGGCAGACGATTTCGCCGCCCGGCGGGGTGTAGAGGATGCCGTTGCCGAGCAGATTCCGCAGCAGGACGCGCAAGTGATTGGACCCGGCGCGCACCGTGGGCAGGGCGGCGGGCGCATCCAGGCGCAGCCGCTTATCCTGGGCTTCGGGCAGCGCTGCCAACTCGCGCAGCAGGCCGCGGGCCAAGCGCGCCAGATCGACCTCCTCGACACCCGCCTGGGCGCGCCCGGCGTCCAGCCGCGAGAGCAGGATCAGGTCTTCGACCAGACTGCCGAGCCGGGCAACCTCGTCGTCGATCTCCACGATATACTGCCGCGCCAGCTCAGGCGGCAGGTCGTCTTGGCGGAGCGCCTCGCTGCGCAGACGGATGGTGGTCAACGGCGTGCGGAGTTCGTGCGACGCATTGCCGGCAAACGCGCGCTGTTCTTCGACCATCGTCTGGACCTGGGCCGCCATATGGTTGAAGGCCGCCGCGACCTGACCGATCTCATCCGGCCCACCGGTCGGCAGACGCTGGTCCAAGTCGCCCGCGGCGAGCCGCAGCGCCGAGGTGCGCAACTGGGCCAACGGGCGGGTCAACGAGGCTGCCAAGGTCAGGGCGGCCCCAAAGGCCAGCAGCGCCAGCACGCCCACACCCCCGGCCAACGCCCACCACCGCTGCTGTACGGTCGCGTCCGAGGCGCTCAACGGCCGCGCGAGCTGGACCACGGCAAAAATGTGCTCTTCATCTCGGATGGGCGCGGCGGCGTAGATGGTCGGTCTGCCCAGCGTATCGCCGCGCAGGTCGTAGTCGGCGCGGCCCGCGAGCGCGGCCGCGATCTCCGGTGGGTTGACGGGCTGCTGACTCGCCGCGCCGGGCAGCGCGCCGGAACCGTCCAGCCAGACGCGCCCCTGGCGGTCGAAGATGACATACTGCGCGCCCACCTGGTCGGCCAAATAGCGCGCCTGTTCGGTCATGGCGACGGCGGCGGCGGATTCCTCCCCGTCGTCCTCATGCTCCCCCATGTGCTCCACATCCTCGCGCAGGCTGCGCGCAATCAGCCCGGCCTGCGCGACCAGCCCGCGGGCGAAATCCTCGCGCGCGGCCCCGGCCAACTGTGCGCCGGCCAGCCAGGCCAGCCCGCCGAAGCCGAGCACAATGAGCAGCGTATAGGCCAGGATGAAGCGGGTCCGCAATGAATGCAGCCAGGTCACGCGTTCTCTCCCGCGGCGACGAACCGGTAGCCAACCCCGCGCACGGTGCGGATATAGCGCGGGTTGCTGGGGTCGTTTTCGATCTTTTCGCGCAACCAGCGGATGTGTACGTCCAGGGTGCGCGTGTCGCCCAACCACTCGGTGCCCCAGACTTCGTCAAACAACTCGGCGCGGGTGACGACCTCGCCTTGACGGCTAAAGAGCAAACTGAGCAGCTCAAATTCCTTGTAGCGCAGCGTCAGTTCTTGGCCGTCCTTGAACACCTGGCGCGTGTCGAGGTTGAGACGCAACCCGCCGGTCGCCAATTCTTGCGCGGCGGGCTGGCGGTCGAGTTTGACCCGGCGTAGCATGGCCCGGATGCGGGCCACGAGTTCGCGGGTACTAAAGGGTTTGGTCAGGTAGTCGTCGGCCCCCAGTTCCAGCCCCAAGATGCGGTCCACTTCTTCGCCCAGCGCGGTGAGCATGAGAATGGGGACGGTGCTCTGACGGCGCAGTTCGCGGCAGACCTGCCAGCCATCCATGTGCGGCAGCATGATATCCAGCACGACGAGGCTGGGAACCGTCTCCAGGGCCAGCGTCAGCCCGGCAGGGCCGGAATTCGCCACCTGGACGCTATAACCGGCGTCGCCGAGCGCGCGGCTCAGCGGGCCGGTAATCATGGGATCGTCGTCAATCAGCAAAATCGACTGCATGGCTTCCTCCTGGTGCGTACCCGGTTTCATTGTGACACAGATAGAGGCGGCTTGCACGCTGCCGGCGCAAGATTTAAGGCAGATATAAGGTTGCTTAGGGTGGGCTTAACCATGCGCCGGGCGGATTCGGCTATCCTGGGGCGCAGTAGGGACCGTGGCGGGACGGCGGTCATCCAGCAAACCGATTAGGCACACGAAGGAATGAACACCATGCAACGCAAAGAGGCTATGATCGCCGCCGGGACACTGACCGGGCTGCTGATTTTCACCGTGGCGGCATTGGGGCTAGGCCCCAGCGCCCTGTCGTCGGATGCGCAGGCGGCGACGCAAGTAGCGACGCCCGCGGTCGCGACGACTCAGTTCGCGCCGACGCCCGCCGCTGGGGCGGTGCAAGCGCCGGAAGTGCAGCGGGTGGTGGAGCAGAACGAGCAACTGCGCCAAACTGTGCAGCTTATGCAGGAACGTGAGGCGGCATACCGGGCGCAACTCGAAGCCGCCAACCAGGCGATCCTGTCGTTGCAGCAGCCCGCGACGGTCGTCGTCGAGGGCGCGACGGCCAACCCGGCGGCTTGGTCGGCAGGGTGGGAAGGCGAGGAACACGCGGCGGAGGAACATCACGCGGGTGAGCGCGAACATGACGAGCATGACGACGACGGGCACGAAGCCGGTGAGCACGATGACTAGACCCACGCACGCGGCGGCCCCGCACCC
>CAYJQA010000319.1:0-3898 GCA_964372065.1 uncultured Litorilinea sp. | reverse complement strand
CCGGGGGTGCCCCCCACCTTCCCGCGCCCCCCCCCGCCGGCCCCGCCGCCGGTGCCCACGACCCCACCCCCCCCCCCCGCGCCGCCCCCCCCCCGGGCCCCCCGTTCGTACCGCTGGCTGCAAGGCGCGCTGATCGCGGGCAGTGTCGTGGCGTCGCTGGTCGGCGCGCAGGGGCTGCAGCGCCAAGCGGAGCTGGCCGCGGCGGCGACGCTGCCCGCCGTCGCGCCGGCCCAGGTTGCGGTATTGCCGTCGGCGAGCGCGCCGTCCGTGATTAACGCGCTGCCCGCCATCGGCGACTTGCCGGCCCTGGACTTAGCGCCCATCCCGACGGTCTCGGCCATTCAGCCGCCCGTCGTCGTGCCGCGCGTCGCGCCGGTGGCTCGCTCGCGGTCGTCACGCTGAACGCCATGAGTGCGCCGCCGCCGGACAGTTGGCCGGTAACCGAGTTCCGGGCGATGGGCAGCGGGATGAGCGTGCGGGTCGCGGCCGCGGGGCCGGCGGCGCAGCCGGCCCTGATCCAAGCCGCGGCGCGCTTTGCGGCGGATGAACGCGAGTTTAGCCGCTTTGACCCGGCCAGCGAACTCTCCTTCGTCAATCGCCGCGCGGGCCAATGGACCACGCTTTCCGCGCCGATGGCGGCGGTGGTGGACGCGGCGCTGGCGTTGGCCGCGGCGACCGGCGGGCTATATGACCCGACGCTGCTGGCAGCGATCCGCGCCGCGGGGTATGTGGTGTCGTTCGAGCAACTGGCCGGGCGCGCGGCAGCGGCAGATGCGCCCGCCGCGCCGCAAGCGGGACGGTGGGCCGCGGTGCAGCGCCGGGGCATGCAGCTTTGCTTGCCCGCGGGCGTCGGGCTGGACCTGGGCGGGATCGTCAAGGGGTGGACGGCGCAGGCGGTGACGGCGCAGTTGCGGACGGTCGGACCGGCGCTGGTGGATGCCGGGGGCGATGTGGCGGCGAGCGACCCGCCGCCCGGCTGGCAGGGGTGGCCGGTGGCGGTAGCCGCGCCTACCGGGCCGGGCCAAGCGGATGCGGGTGATCTACTGGTCGTCTGGCTGGCTAACGCCGTGCTGGCGACGTCGGGCGTCGATTACCGGCGCTGGCGTCAGGGCGGCGTAGAGGTTCACCACATCATCGACCCTCGCACGGGCCGTCCGGCGGCGACCGATCTGGTGAGCGTGAGCGTGCTGGACGCGTCAGCGGTGCGTGCTGAAGCGTGGGCTAAGGCCGCGCTGGTGCTGGGATGGCAAGCGGGCGTGGCGGCGCTGCGGGCGCAGGGACTGGCCGCTGTCCTGGTGCGCGCCGATGGGCGCGTGGCGACGACGCCGGCGCTGCAGCCCCATGTGGCGTGGTCGGCGGTCGCGGTATAGGCGCGGCGGGCAAGCTGCCCGCACGCAAGCAATCATTCCGAGGGATCGCCCTCAATCAGTGGAGAAATCAGCGATGACAACAGAGCGTTTGACCCGACGTACTACGGCAGTCACCTTGCGCCAGATCGAGGAGATGGCGTTGTGGGCGGTGGCGGGACTGGCGATCAGCGTGGCGCTGGGGACGGTGGGCGCGCTGCTGCTGAAGTTCGTGGATTGGGGCCGGGTCGGGGCGGCAGTTCTGCCCGCGGGCGATAAGGCGTCCTGGTATCTGACGCGGGCGACCGCCACGGTGGCCTATCTGCTGCTCAGCGGGGCGACGGCCTGGGGGCTGGTGTTGAGCACCAAGATTGTCAAAGCGGCGGTGCCTGCGCCGCTGGCGTTGGCGCTGCATGGTGGGCTTTCGTGGCTGGGGCTTGTGCTGGGTGGGGCCCATGCCGCGCTGTTGCTCATGGACACCTATTACGTCTACACCCCGGCCGCCATTCTGGTCCCGTTCACCGGCCCCTATCGCCCCTTGTGGGTCGGGCTAGGTACGCTCAGTCTCTATGGGCTGCTGGTCGTGTCGGCGAGTTTTTGGGCGCGCAAGTGGCTGGGGATGCGCGCGTGGCGAATGCTGCACTATACGACCTTCGTCTTTTATGTGCTGGTGACGCTGCACGGCATCATGGCCGGCACCGACAGCCACAGCTCCGGCGCACAGGCCATGTATGTGGGCAGCGCGCTGCTGGTTTCCTTCCTGACGGCGTACCGCGTCCTGACCACGACGCCCGCTCCGCGCCCGGCTTGACGCAGGCCCGCTAAACATCCCCGGCCAGATAGGCTTGGCGGCGGGCGGGCGGGAACTTCTCGATGGCGTACCGCAGCATGGTGCGCGGCATGGTCTTGTAGCGCGGCAGCAGGAACGCTTCTTCGGCGGCCAGGTCGCGCTTGCCGACTTCGCGCAGCATCCAGCCCACGGCCTTGTGGATGAGGTCGTGCTTGTCATAGCACAGCAGGTCGCCGATGCGCAGCGGTTCGTCCAGGCGGCCCTGGTCGATGAAGTGAAAGGTCGCGAGGATGGCGATGCGGCGCTCCCAGAGCGACGCCGACTGGGCCAGGGTCGTGAGCAGGCCGGTGTCGCCGCCGCAGAGGTGCCGGCCCACGATGTTGGGGGCGGATAGGTCCACCAGATCCCAATTGTTGATGCGATCCGTGTGGGCCAAGTAGAGGTCGAAGATGGCCTGGCGGGCGGCGATGTCACCGCGGCGATATTGGTCGACGAGGATGAGCAGCGCCAGCAGCCGGTCTTCGTGCCAGGGCGAGGCCAGGAGCGCGGTAGCGTCGGCCAGGGGCAGGTCAGGATAGCGGCGGACCAGCGTACGCAGGGTGGGCACACGGATGCCGCGGAATTGGTCGCCTTCGCCATAGTCGCCGGGGCCGCTCTTGAAGTACCAGGCCAGGTTCTTGGCGCGGACGGGATCGGCGAGTTGGGCCAGTGCGGTTTGTACGTCGGCAGCGGTCATGGGACTTGCTCCGGGTGTGTCAGTCGGTGTCAGTCGGTGCGCCAATAGAAGACGGCCTGGTCGTCGCGGTAGGTCTCGCGCCAGGCAGGCGACGCGGCGACCGTGTAACCCCCGGTGATGATGGGCGCATGGGCGAGGATGACCAGCGCAACGCCGCCCGTCTGGTACAGCCATGCCAGCGCGATCTGCATCAGCCATGCCTGGTTGGTCCAGGGCTGGCCCGCCTGCGTGTAGCTGAACAGGTCGACGGTCGGGATCGCGCCGGTCTGGAGCGTGAGCAACCCGGTGCGGACATGCCACCAGAAGTCGTTGGGCGCGACGGCCCTGAGACAGAGGTGCACAAACAGGCTGATAGGGATCACGCAGCCCCACAAGGTCGCCAGAGTGGGCCAGGGGCGGGCGGACGGGGTCGGTTGCGGCAAGGGTGTAGACATGGGCCGGCGGTCGCAGCGGGTGGTTGGGCGATGACGCTTGCGCGCATTGTACCCGAAAGGGGCCGCAGCGACCAATGCCGCGCGACGGTCTGATGGACAGGCGGAGCAGGGGAGATGTGGCTTTGGTGGGCGGCGCGGGGTCTGCTACACTATGCGGGGCGGGTTTCTCGGTGTGAGAAGATGCCGCGCTCGCGGTCAGGCGATGATCGCACCCCCATTTCACCCACTTGTGGACGGCCATTATGACGATTGAACTGCTGAAGGAACTGTGTGAGACGCCCGGTATTCCGGGGCGCGAGGAGCGGCTGCGCGCGATTGTGCGCCGCGAACTCACGGGGCTGGTGGACGAGCTGCGCGTCGACGCGTTGGGCAATTTGATCGGCGTCAAGCGCGGGAGCCACCTGGGCGCGGGCGCGCCCAAGCTGATGATCGCGGCGCACATGGACGAGATCGGCTTTGTGGTGTCGCATATCGACAAGGAAAAGGGCTGGCTGCGGCTCAATCCGCTGGGCGGGCACGACCCCCGCAACATGATCGCCCAGCGCGTCACGGTGAGCGCCGCCGGCGGCGATCTGCCGGGGGTGCTCTATCC
>CAYJQA010000318.1:0-6784 GCA_964372065.1 uncultured Litorilinea sp. | reverse complement strand
CAGCCGGTCGGTGGCGGCCTCGGGTGCAAAGGTAAAGCCGGAGCGCCGCCGCCGTTTCTCCAGCAGCGCCATCAGGTCGATGCTGAAGCTCTCGATGCGTAAACTGGGCAGGCCCACACTGAGGCGCTTGGCTCCGTGTTTCTCCATCGTCCGCCGCACCAGCTCTTCCACATGGGTGAAGTCGGAACTGCTGAGGCTGAGAAAGCTGACCTCCTCGAAGCCGCACTGCTCGATCATGTCGTCTACCGCGGCCAGCACCTCGTCCACGGGCCGCTCGCGAACGGGCCGGAAGATCATCCCGGCTTGGCAGAAACGGCAGCCCCGCGTGCAGCCGCGCATGATCTCGATGGCGGCGCGGTTGTGCACCACGTCCACGAAGGGGACGATGAAGCGCGTCACCGGCGGGGGCAGCACCGTGACCACGCGCTTGAGGACTTCCGGCGCGGCCGCGGGATGGTTGGGCGTGACCGCGGCGATGCTGCCGTCGGCGGCATAGCCCACGTCATAGAGCGCCGGGACATAGACGCTGGGAATGTGAGCCAGCCGCACCCAGAGCGCACGGCGCGCCGGGTCGGCCTGCTCGGCTTCGCGCGGCGCTGATACCGGCTGCGGCGTGGGGAGGGGATAGGCGGCGCGCCATTCCGTATACGCCGCGACGACCTCCAGGATCACTTCCTCGCCTTCGCCCACGACCAGGGCGTCGAAGAACGCGCTCATGGGTTCGGGGTTGTAGCAGCCCGACCCACCGGCGATCACCAGCGGATGGGCAGCGGTGCGCTGGGCTGCGCGCAGCGGCAGCCCAGCCAGGTCGAGCATGGTCAGCACATTGGTGTAAAGCTGCTCATAGGGCAGGCTGAAGCCCACGATGTCGAAGTCGCTGACGGCGTGGCGCGTCTCCAGCCCGTAAAGGGGGATGCCGTCGCGGCGCATGAACGCCTCGAAATCGGGCCAGGGGCAGTAGACCCGTTCGGCCAACAGGTCGTCGCGGCGGTTGATCAGGTCATAGAGGATCATCAGCCCCAGATTGCTGCCGCCTAGCTCATAGATGTCGGGGAAGGCGAGCACGATCTTGGCGCAGATGGTCGGGTCGCGCCAATCCTTCACGATGCTGTTGAGTTCGCCGCCGGTATAGCGCGCCGGCTTCTCGACTTTGTGCAGCACGCGGTCCAGGCCGCGCGTGATCTGCTTGGGCGTGCGGGACACGGGTGTTCTCCTTCTTGTCGCAATTGCCGCGCCGGGCCGGCGCGCGCGGGGCTTGAACCCGCCGGGTGGAGACTGCCGCCACGGGGTCGCGGCAGGGCCGTAGTATAGCATAGGCGCGGCCAACGTGTGGCCGCGCGCGACCACAACCGCGCAGCCCGGCCACCCCATACCCCCGGAGGGTCGTCTGATTTGACAAAGTGGGCCGATGCCCGTAGAATCTGCTCACCGCCAAGAGCATTGCCGAGGCGCATTCGTCTAGAGGCCTAGGATACCGCCCTCTCAAGGCAGAGACACGGGTTCGAATCCCGTATGCGCTACTGAACCCCTCGCCCCACGGGCGAGGGGTTTTGGTTTGCCTGGCAGGTAATGGCGCGCTGCCGGCGAAACCTTGGCCGAACGACAACTACATGGAGGAGACGCATGAAGAACAAGCTGATGGTGTTGGGCCTATTGGCCGCCGCACTGGTCTTTACCAGCGCCTGTGGCATTGTGAGCGCGCTGATGGGCGGCGGCGGTGGCGCCGGGACGGTCAGCGAACTCTGGAGCGACGTGCCCCGCATCGACGGGTTGACCAAGGCCGACCTGGACCTGCCCATCGCGGCGCGGCTGATGATTCAGGCGACGACGCAGGGGCGCATCAATTTTATCTCGTTCACAACGGATAAGGACCCGCAGGAGCTCGTAGAGTATTACACCGTCGACCGCATGACGCAGGCCGGATGGAACAACACCGACGTGACGGGCTGCATGGCCGACACCGGCGTCAACGACGTCGCCGCGCTCTGTCTCTTTGGCAAGGGCGAGACCGAGATGCAGGAGTTGTTGGCCATCGTCGCGGCCATCAACGAGCAATCGGGCAAGACCGAGGTGTTCTTCGCCCGCATCGACACATCCAAGGCCGCAGGCGAATAACGTCAGACCGCAACCACGCAGCAGGCCCGGACGGGATTCTCGTCCGGGCCTGTTCTCTTGTGCGGTGGGGGTTGGGTTACATGGAGACGCCGAGCAGTCCGCGCGTCACCTGGAAGTCAATGTTGCCCAGTTGGTAGAGACGCGGGGCGTAGCGCCGGCCCGCGACGTCGGCGATCAGCGCGAGGATGGCGCTGGGCCAGCCTGCCGGGTCGCCCGTCAGGTGCAAGTCCATATCCGCGCCGAAGGCCGCGTCGATGTCGGCGCGGTCAGTGATCTGGAGCAGGGGCACCATGGGGTGCGTCTGCAACGGGTGTTCCCCGACCGACGCCACGATGATGTCCACGCCGGTCGCGCCCAGCCCGGTGAGCGTCTCCACCCAGTGTTGGGTCGGCGTCTCCATGACGTGAAAGCCGCCGGTGGTCATGGGCGCGCCGTAGGCTAACGTGGGATAGGCGGGCTGGTCGCCCACCGTCCCGGCCAGATACGTGGGCGACGAGAGCAGACCGCTATTCTGCGCCGCGACGACCGTGCCGCCCGCCGCCACGACCTGGCTGGTCAACTGGGCCAGCGCGGCGGCTACCGCGTCGCTGACCGGGCCGGCGCTCGCCAACGCCACGCGCAGCGCATCCAGCCCCGCGCTTTCCTGTGCGGCGGGCGTGCGCTCCCTGATCACATTGGTGAACCAGGCGTCCACTTTGCCCAGCGCGGCGTCGATCCCGCCGTCGAGCTGAACACTGGCCCAGCCCAACGACGCCGGGTCGATCCCATGCGCCTTCATCTGCGCCCGCATGTAGTCGTTGTGCGTCTTTTCGCAGCCGTGCTCCAGCAACAGACAGTGGGCGACCATGGGATGCGAGAGATAGCCAAGCATGGTGCGCACGTACAACTCTTCGGACGTGCCGCCGGAGACGCCGCAGCCCTCGGTATGCACCAGCGATACAAAGCGCGAGACGCCCTGCGCCTGGCCCAAGCCCATGCGGTTGAGCCGGTTGGCCGCCATGCGGGCAACCTGCCCGGCGCACAGACTTGTGGGCAGCACCAGGCCAACCTGGTCCAGCGAGCGCCGGTCGCCGTGGCGGAAGGCAGGCAGTGTGACTGCCGGGGCCGGTGTTGCCGGGGGACGGATGGGCAGGCCGGCGCCGTCAGGGATGGGCCGGTTGAGCAACTCGGCCAGCTTACCCGCATCGGTTTGCCGCCAGTCGCGCCAGATCTGAGTTTGGGCATGGCCCGCCTTCTCGCCGGCGCTGTGCTGACCGGAAGCAATCGCGATGGTCAGTTCCAGCGTGCTGCGTCCCAACTCGTCCATCGGCGTATCTTCCAGATAGCTGCCTGCGTTCACGTCCATATCGCGTGAGAGCAGGTTGAAGCGCCGCGTGGTTGTCACCATTTTGATCGTGGGGACAAAGGGGAAGTTGGTGACCGACCCGTTGCCCGTGGTGAAGAAGATCATGTTGCTGCCCGAAGCGATCTGCCCGGCGATACTCTCCAGGTCGTTGCCGGGGCTGTCCATGAAATAGTAGCCGGGCTGCTCCATGCGTTCGCCGTAGTCGATCACATAGTCCAGCCGCGTGACGGGGTGCTTCTTCATGGCCGCGCCGATGGATTTGAGCACGATGTTATAGAGGCCGCGGTACTTGTTGCCGCCGGACGGATTGCCTTCGGCGCTGTGCCCGTGCCAGGCGACGCGCTGTTTGAAGCGCTCGACGGTCGCCAGGAACTTCTGCGCGGTCGCCAGGTCGCGCGTCTTTTGGAGCACGTAGAGTTCGGCGCCGATCAGTTCATCCGTCTCGGCCAGGTTGGCCGCGCCGCCGTAACGGATCACCTCGTTGGCGACCCAGCCCAACAGGGGATTGGCCGAGATGCCCGAAAACGCATCCGAGCCGCCGCATTGGAGCGCCAGCTTGAGATGCGCCAGTGATTCCGGCGTGCGCCGTGCTTGGTCTACTAGCGGCAGCCAGGCGCGCACCTGCGCCTCGCCTTCCGCCAGGTTCGCCAGGAACGGCCCGGTCAACGACATGAAGCGGTGCGGCAGGTCCGCGATGGGGTAGTTGTGCTCGGCCAGATAGGCCTGCAACATGCGGTTTGTAACGGGTTCGACGCCGTAGTCCACCGCCAGCACCGCGCCCACGTTAGGATTGACCATGAAGCCCGCCAACGTCCGCAACAGCAGGTCGAGGTTGTTGGGGTGGTCGCTGCCGCCTTCCGTGTGGGCCAGGGCGACGATCCCGTCCACGTTGGGATAGTCCTTCGCCAGCCCCGCCACGCGCTGTTCGAGTTGCTTGACATAACTGCCTGTGCGTGAAGTCGTGCCCAAGAGGACAATGAAATTGCGTGTGCCGACGCCCCGCCCGCCGCTGCGGCGATAGCCCTGGAAGGTTCGCACCTCCGGATAGAGGCTGACCTGCGCGCTGGGCTGCCAGGTGGCCGCACCAAACGCATACGGCTCAATCGAGTCCTCGAAGTTGGGTTCCGGCGGCAGTGGGAAGTCCAGGTTGCGGACGGAGAGCGCCTCCAGCACACTGGTGTTGCACACATAGTCGCCGGGTTGGATGGCGTGCGTCGCATAGCCGAAGGGCAGCTCCCACGACAGCAGTGCGCCGCCGGCGGGAATGGCCTCGACGGCGAAGCGATGACCTTCCAAGATGCCGTGGCTGAGCGCAAAGCGGCGGTCGCCGTCTACGATGGTCGCGCCGGGGGCGAGGCGCTGGATGACGACGGCCACGTTGTCGCCGGGCAGCGGAAGACGGGCAATTTCGGACAGCAGATACTCGGTGGGCATAGGGCCTCATTCAGTAAACGGTGAGAAAAAGTGACGTAATGGCCGGTGCGGTCAGGCGGCCAAGATCAGCAGCCAGTCTTCGGCGTCCGGCGTGACAAACCGGCGCAACTCGCCCGCGATCTCCGGCTGCGCGGGGATGCGCTGGCCGTTGCGCGGGTTGCACCAGGTGGCTTGCAGGTCTGGCTTCAGCTTTCCCAGGTCTAGGCGCAGCGCGCCGCCAACCGGTGTGTACAGCACGGCCAGACTGCCGTCGTCCGCGGCGGAGGCCAGCACATACTTGTGGACGTCATGGCTGCCGGGCTGCTCGACCAACAGGTCCAGGCTAGGCTGCAACGTGAACCACGGAATCTCGGTGAAAAAGCCGGCCAGATAGGCCAACTGCTGCGCGGCGGGCATAGTCAACGCCTGCTGCCAGGGCAGGGGGACGCCCGTGTTGGGGTGCGCGACCGGCGATCGCGTGCCGTCATCCCAGCCCCACACGCCATGCCCTCCGTAGGTGACACCGGCGGTCGGCGCATTGAGCAGGCTCCAGTACATGGCCTGGCGTACACTGTGCGGCGAATGGGGCTGCCGGG
Source organism: uncultured Litorilinea sp. (assembly GCA_964372065.1). GTDB lineage: Bacteria > Chloroflexota > Anaerolineae > Caldilineales > Caldilineaceae > QEUY01. Next base: position 1,315 of record CAYJQA010000318.1, on the reverse strand, counting down.
AATGGTAGGCAATGTGATTCTCGTAGGCCGGTTCCAGGTTGATCTGAAAGAGGCGCGGAATCTTGTCCCACTCGTTGGCGGGTGGGCCGGAGACAATCCATTGCAGCGTCTCGTCGGAGTCGCCATGCCCGCTCTGATAGCCCAAAATGTCCAGCCACAGCTCGCCGCGGAACTCGTCGGCGGGCCACTGCTGACCACCGCAGTGCATGGCGACGGGCGCGGCCGTATGGTCGTCGGCAAAGACGGCGCGGCCGATGCGCCGCCAGCGCGCGGCATAGTCGCCAAAGTACTTGCCGTCGCCCGCCAAGATCCACGCGACCGGATAGGCCCCCCAGCGCGCGACCATGTAGCGGGCAAGCAGCACGGCCTGGTCTTCCGGCAGACCAAAGCCGGGATCAATGGCGGGGTTATCCCCGGCCCCGATGGCCCACAGCATGACCGGCGCATTGAGTAGGCCGGCGGCCGCGGTCGCCAGGACAAAGCCGTCCAGCCGTTGGAAGAAGACGGGGTTGATGGAGATGCGGTCATGGCCGCGGAAGGCGGCGCGGCCGGCGCGGTCGCCGTCTGGAGCCGTGCGCCACTGAGTCGCCACCCACTGTACGGCGCTGATGCCCTGCTCCGTGCGGACGGCTAGATACTTGGCCCATTCCTCCCGGCTGGCGCGCAGCGGGCCGTTCCAGGCCGTGTCGCCCAACCAGAAGAAGGGCGTACCGTCGGCGTGGACAAGATGGCGCTTGCGCTCCGCCAACCGCACCGGGCCGTGGCGGTCGAAGATGGTGTCATCCAGGGCCGGCGTGCAGACAAACGTCCCGCTCTGCCGGTCAATGGTTGCGCCGTCGGCATACTCCAACCTCAACTCGTAGCGCCATTCGCCTTCTTCCTCCGGGCTGAAGCGAACGCGCCAATCATCGTCGTCGTTCCAGAAGCCCTGCGCCCGAATCTGATGACCTGACGGCGCGACCAGCAGCGCGCTGAGCCGTGCGTCTTGAAACGGATTGGCGAACTTGACCGGCGCGGAGAGCGTAAGCTCGACCACGCGATGCCGCGCGACGCGCTGATTGCTCGGTGTCATGGCGTCCATTGGAGTCCTCCTGGCGTGTACAGGGTCCCTCCCTCCTGCGCGGGACCGCTAGGCCGGACGCGGCGGATAGTTCAGCCAGCCCTGCCGGTCGGTGCGGGCGCGCAACAGGTGGCCCTCTAGCGTGGTGACATACAGGGAACGCAGATCCGCATCGCCAAATGTGCAATTGCTAGGCCGCGTGGCCGGGACGGGGTGAGTCTCCAGCACGCGGCCATTGGGCGCAAAGACGTAGAT
>CAYJQA010000317.1:0-6788 GCA_964372065.1 uncultured Litorilinea sp. | reverse complement strand
GCGCATAGCACAGCGAGTCGCTGGCCCAGACGGGCCAGCCGGGAAAGCCCAGCGACGGCGAGCAGACGAGCGCGGTGTGGACATCGGCGCGCTGTTGCGCGGCCCACCCCGTCATGATCGCACCCGCCGACAGCCCGGCGACGACCACTTCTTCGCCCAAGCCACAGCCAATATCGACGGCCTCCTGCGTGAACGCGGCCAAGTCGGCGGCGGTGACGCGGCCTTGCAGCGGCGTGAGGCGGTCGGCGAGACCCTGCCAGGGGAGCCGCAGGACGAGGACGTTATCGCCGCGGCGATAGAACTGCTCGCCGAGTTGGTGAAACTGGGCCGGGCAGTTGGTGTAGCCGTGGAAGTAGATGATGACGCGGCGGGTGCGCGCGCCGTGGTCGAGCAGGTAGCTGCGACAGCGCGGGTTGACGGCGAGTGCGCCGGTGGCGTCGTCTAGGGCTTGGCGGGCGACGAAGCGGGCGCGGGCGTCGGCGTAGGTGGCGGCAGGGTCGGCGCGGTTCATGCGCGCAGCATAGCACAAGCATTTCCCGCGACGCAATCGGCGGCCCGCGCCCCGCGCCAATTGCCCGGCCTGGGCAAGCGTGCTACAATCGCGAATCTGGCTTATGCAGATCGCACAGCTTCTCCAGCCTGCGTTGCTGGAGCAAATCCGCCTGACGGTGGTGGTCCCGACCTATAACGAAGCTGATAATCTGCCGTCGTTGGCGGCAGCCCTGTTGGCGTTGCCCTTTCCCCGGCTGCAACTACTGGTCGTTGACGACAACTCGCCCGACGGTACAGGCGCGGTGGCGGACCGGCTGGCCGACGAGGCCAACGTGGACGCGCCGCCCGACCGGCCGCGGCTGGCGGTGATCCACCGCGCGGGCAAGGGTGGGTTGGGGACGGCGTATGTGGCCGGGATGCAGCGGGCACTGGCCGACGGCGCGGAGTATGTGGTGCAGATGGACGCCGACTTTAGCCATTCGCCCGCGTATATCACGGCGATGTTGGGTGTGATGCTGGCGACCGACGCGCATGTGGTGATCGGCAGCCGGTATGTGCCGGGCGGGACGCTGGACGCGGGCTGGGGGCTGGGCCGCCGGTTGATGAGTTGGTGGGCCAATTCCTATAGCCGGGCGATCCTGGGGCTGCGGATCCGCGATATGACCGCGGGCTTCAAGCTGTGGCGGCGCGCCGCGCTGCTGGGCATTGGGCTGGAGAATATCCGCTCCAACGGCTACAGCTTTCAGGTCGAGATGGCCTATCTGTGCGAGATGTTGGGCTATCGACTGATCGAGATCCCCATTCATTTTGAAGACCGGCGCATCGGCCACAGCAAGCTGGACATCCCCGTCAAGCTGGAATCGGGCTGGCGCACCTGGCAAATCCGCTGGCGCTATCGCCATTTACGCCGTCCTCGTCACGTCGCCGCGTGGCAGGGCGATCGCGTGACCAGTTAAGGAGGCGCGGTCCCGCCCCTGGTGGGCCGCACCCACCAGGCTCCCGCCCCACTATGCACCGACTGCTCCGTCATCGCGCCGACCTGTGGGCGCTGCTGATCCTGCTTGTCCTGCCACTGATCTGGTTTGCGCCGGTCCTGCTGACGCCGCTGACCGGGCGCACGCTGCTGCCCTATGACAACCTCTATGCGTTTGAACCGTGGCGCAGCTTGCAGCCGGGGCTGGTCCCGCACAATCTGCTGTTGAGCGATCTGGTGCTGGAGAACGCGGTCTGGAAGGAGCACATTCGCCGCACGCTGGCGGATGGGCAACTGCCGCTGTGGAACCCGCAGATCTTCACGGGGCTGCCGTTTCTGGCCGCGGGGCAGGCCAGCACGTTCTATCCGCTGAACGTTTTGTTTTATGTGCTGCCGTTGGATGTGGCCTACGGCTGGTTTACCGCGCTCCAGATTAGCTTGGCGGGGATGGGGCTGTATGCCTGGGCGCGCACGCTGCGGCTGCGGCCGTGGGCGGCGCTGGGCGGCGGCGTGGTCTATATGTTTAGCGGCTTTTTGATCGCGAGCGTGGTCTTTACCATGTTTATCGCGGCCGCGGCGTGGCTGCCGCTGACGCTGGCGGTGATCGAGTGGATCGTCCGCAAGCAAGAGGAGAAGGGCGCGGCGGGGTTTACGCCGATCCCGTATGTGGCGGCGGGCGCAGCGGCCATCGGCGTGATGGCGTTGGCGGGGCATCCGGAGCTGATCTACTACACGCTGCTGGTGGCAGGGGTGTATACCGTCGTGCGCTTGGGCGTGGCGTGGCGGTGGATCAGAACAGAAGGTGTCACGCCAAGACGCCAAGACGCAAAGGCAGAGGTAGGTGCGGTTTCCAACCGCACGGGTTACGCAGACGAGGACGTGCGGTTGGAGACCGCACCTACGCGGCCAAGTGGCGACCTTGTCATGCTGAGCGCAGCGAAGCATCCCGATGCGGACGCAGCAGAGAGGGGACCCTTCGCTAGCGCTCAGGGTGACAGAGTACTCGCGCGGCGGCTGGCGGGGCTGGCGGTGTGGCTGCTGGTGATGGCGCTGGCGGGCGTGGCGCTGGGCGGCGTGCAGTTGCTGCCGCTGCTGGAACTGGTTCCGCTGAACTTCCGCGCGGGGTCGGCCACCTACGCACAGGTGGTGGACTGGGCCTGGCCCACGCGCCATGTGCTGACCTTCTGGCTGCCCGATGTCTTTGGCAACCCCAGCCATCACGCCTGGTTCGACTGGGCGGCGTGGCGCTGGGTCCCGGCGACGGTCAACGCGCTGGGTGAGCCGGTGGACACCATTTTTTGGGGCATCAAGAACTATGTGGAGGGGGCGAACTACCTGGGCGTGCTGCCGTGGCTGCTGGCCGCGGTGAGCCTGGGCTATGCGCTGCGCCGGGCGTTCACGCGGCCGGAGAGTGCGCCTGTGACGGTGGACGGGCAGCCCCTTTTCCGCCCGTGGAGTATCTGGTTCTGTGCCGGGCTGGCGCTGGCGTCGCTGCTTTTTGCCTTTGGCACGCCGCTCTATGCGCTGCTCTTTTACGGGCTGCCGGGCTGGAATCAACTGCACAGCCCGTTTCGCTGGGTCTTTCCCTTTACGCTGAGCATGGCGCTGCTGGCCGCGACCGGGTTGCATCTGCTGCCGCGGGCGGTGACGGCCTGGAGCCGGGCCTATGTGCGGGGCGTGGCGGGGTTGGCGCTGGCCGCGGGGCTGGGCGGCGTGGCCGCGGTGCTTGCCGGGATCGTCGCGCCGGAGTTCTTCGCCGGGCTGGGGCAGCGGGTGGTGGACGGCTCCGACCTGGCGCAGATGGCCTTTGCCGACGGGCGCATGTTCTGGCAATACCAGGCGGGCAACTTGGCGCGCTTCGGGGTGTTCGCCCTGGCCGCGGGCGGCTGGCTGTGGGCGATGACGACCCGCGCCGCGTCCGGGCGGCGGCTGCGTTGGGCGGCGCTGGCCGCGGTCGCACTGATCGCGCTGGACCTGTATGCGGCGCATGGGCGCTTTAACCCCGCGGCTGCGACCGGCCTATCGCCGCACACACCGGCGGGGACGCCGCCGGTGGTGAGTTTCCTCAATGACCGCGAGACGTGGCCCACCCAGCCGCAGCCCGGCGTACCGCTGGCGCCGTGGCGCTTTACGACCTTTAACGCGCCCGGCGAAAAGACCTTCAACGCCAATGTGGGGATGTATTACGGCTGGCATGACCTGCGCGGGTATGACTCCATCATCCCGCGGCAATATGCGGCGCTCATGGAGCGCATCGCGCCCCAAGCCAACGAACTGCTCTATAACCGCATCGCGCCCCTCTATGCCCAGACCGGCGGCGACGTTTATGCGCCGCTGGACAATCCGCTGCTGGATTTGCTCAACGTCAAGTACATCCTGACCGAGCATTACATCCCCAACCCCGGCTGGACCGAGGTCTATCGCGACGCGAGCATCGGCGTCTATGAGAATACCCAGGTCTTTCCGCGCGCCTGGATCGCAGCGCAGGCCGAGGTAGTCCCCGCCGACGCCCAACCGCTGCTGACGGCGGACTTGCGCCGGGTGGTCTACCTGGAGGAGACGCCTGCCGCGGCGAACGCCCTGACGCCTGCCGGTCCCCAGACCGCGGACGTGACGATTAGCCGCTACACGGCCAACGATGTTTTTGTGGATGTGAACCTGAGCGACCGGGGCTGGCTGGTCTTGGGCGACGCCTATTTCCCCGGCTGGAAGGCGTTTGTGCGGCCCTTTGGCGGAGACGAGAACGCCGAGACCGAAGCGCCCATCTACCGGGCGGACGCGGGCTTGCGCGCGGTTTATCTGGAGCAGGCCGGGCAGTGGACGGTGCGCTTTGTCTACTCGCCTATGAGCTTTAAGCTGGGGCTGTACATCAGTTTCTTGGCGGGCATGACGCTGCTGCTGTTGGGGCTGTATTGGGGCTGGGGGCGCTATTACCGGCCCGAGGCGAGCGCGGGCGAGGCGGCCACGGTCGCCAAGAACTCGCTGGTCCCCATGTCGCTGAGTCTGCTCAACAAGGCGATTGACTTTGCCTTTGCCATGCTCTATGTGCGGCTGCTGGGGCCGGAGGGGACCGGGCAGTATGCGTTTGTGGTGGCGATCTACGGCTTTTTCGAGATCCTCAGCCGCTATGGGCTAGGCACGCTGTTGACGCGTGACGTGGCCGCGGACAAGGACCAGTCCAGCCGCTATCTGACCAATGTGTTGGCGCTGCGGACGCAGTTGTGGCTGGCGAGTCTGCCGCTGCTGGCGTTGGTGACGCTGGGCTATCGCTATGCGGACAACCTGCCCTTGATCGACGCCGCGGGCATCGGCGCGCAGGAGATGCAGGCCATCGCCATCTTTGCCGGGGCCATGCTCTTTGCCAACTGGGCCGACGCCTTTAGCAGCCTCTTCTATGCGTTTGAGAAGATGGAGTATCCCGCGGGGCTGACCAGCGCGATTGCGCTGCTCAAGGTGACACTGGGCGCGCTGGTGCTGCTGTTGGGCTGGGGCTATGTGGGGCTGGCGGGCGTGAGCCTGGTTATGAACGTGGCGCAGACGGGCTGGCTGTATGCGCTAGTGCGCTCGACGCTCTTCCGCCCCGAATGGCGGCCCGACCGCGCCCTGCGGCGGCAGATGTTCCGCCAGAGTGGGCCGCTCATGCTCAATCACCTGTTGGCGACCATCTTCTGGCGGATCGATGTGTGGATTCTGCGGCCGTTGGCGGGCGCGGCGAGTGTGGGCCTCTACAGCGTGGGGCTGAAGTATCTGGACGGGCTGAACATTGTGCCCAGCGTCTTTACGATGGCGGTCTTTCCGCTGATGAGCCGCTATGCGCGCGCCCAGGACAACAGCCTGTTGCGCGCCTATGTGCTGAGTCTGCGGCTGCTGGTGACGTTGAGCCTGCCCATCGCGGTGACGGTGACGGCGCTGGCGCGGCCGTTGGTGTGGCTGGTGGGCGGCGCGGAGTATCTGGGCGTGGCGGAGACGGTGCGCGTCTTTGGCCGCGAGTTCGCCTATCAGGGCGGGTCGGACCTGGCGCTGCGGGTGATCATCTGGAGCATCCCCATCGGCTTTGTCAACAGCGTGACCCAGTATGTGTTGATCGCGGTCAACCAGCAGCATTACCTAACGCGCGCGTTTGTGATGGGCGTGATCTTCAACGTGGTGGGCAATGTGCTGGCGATCCCGCGGTTTGGCTATGTGGGCGCGGCGGTGGTGACGATTCTGAGCGAGTTTAGCTTGCTCTTCCCGTTCTATTACAGTGTGCGGCGCAATGTGGGCGGCGTGCCGTGGGCCGCGATCTTCCTGCGCCCGGTCGCGGCCGCACTGATCATGGGCGTGGCGCTGGTGGGGCTGGGACGGCTGGGTGTCAATGTGTGGTTGGCGGCCGCGCTGGGCAATGGGGTCTACGTGGCGGCGCTGGCGGGGTTGGGCGGGCTGCGCGGGGAGGAAGTGGCGGTGCTGCGCAAGGCGTTGGGCCGCAGGCCGCAGAATGGGAGCGCGGCGTGATCCGGCTGACGTGGCTGGTCGCGGCCTGGGCGCTGGCCGTCTATGGCGCAGGGCTGATCGCCCCCAGCGCGGGCGGCGACACGTTTGCTGCCTACCGGCTGCGCGACGGGCTGATCGTGATGCTGATCGCCGGGCTGCTCGCGGCGTGGCAGGGCATGGCCGCGCCGGGAAGCGAGTATCCCCCGCGAGCGCCGGTGGGCGGACGCCGCGCCTGGCCGCCGGTCGCGCGGCTGCTGACCGGCGTGGCAGCGGCGTGTGGGGTGGTGGGGGGCGGCGTGCTGGCGCTGGGCGGGGCAGGCCAGTGGGTGGAGTGGTTGGGGGTGAGCCTGTGGGGTGTGGGCGGGCTGGCGCTGGCGGCCGCGCTGCTGTGGCCGAGCCAAGTGGAGGTCTATCCGCCGCCCGCGTACCATTGGGGCGTGGACGCCGCGGGCAACTGGGTGCGGCTGGCGCTGGTGGGGGACCAATCCGCCAAGCCGCCGTCGTCGCTGAGCCGGCGCGTGGAGTGGGCGTTGCTGACGCTGATCCTGGCCGTGGGGCTGGGCGTGCGCGTGTGGCGGCTGACAACGCTGCCGCCGACCTGCGTGGAGACGGAATGCAGCCTGGCGCTGCAACTGATGGAAGGCACATGGCCCGCCGCGCCGGGGCTGGACCTGTTCGCCGCGCTGGCGGGGCTGGCCTGGCGTCTGTTGGGCGCGGCGGTCCCGGCGCTGCGGTGGGCCAGCGTGGCGCTGGGCGTGGGCTTCCTGCCGGTATTCTGTTGGGCGGCGCGCGGTGTGACGCGGCCCGCGGGCGCGCTGGTGGGGCTGCTGGTCGCGGCGCTGCTGCCGTGGGC
>CAYJQA010000316.1:0-6827 GCA_964372065.1 uncultured Litorilinea sp. | reverse complement strand
GCGCGGCCCCGTGCGCACATGGTCAGGCCCGCGCAGTTCGTCAAACGGGGCCAGCTTGATCGCGGTGAAGCCCTCCCCCGCGGCCTGCGCCGCCGCGCGGGCAAAGCCCCCCGGCGTCCGCTCGCGCACGTGCCGGTTGATATTGGCATACAGCCGGATGCGGTCGCGCAGCCTGCCGCCCATCAGCGTGGCAACCGGCGCGGCCAGGTGTTGGCCCAAGATGTCCCATAGCGCCTGCTCCACCCCGGAGAGCGCCGTCTGCGCGGCGCGGCCGCCATCCAGTCCCGCCATGCGCTGGAGGGCCGCCTCGATCCGGCGCGGGTCATGCCCGCGCAAGAGCGCGTCGAAATGCTGTAACGCAGCCACGGCCAGGCTGTCGTTGCCGCTGTGACTGGCCTCGCCCAGCCCCATCAAACCCGCGTCGGTGTGGACATGGACGAACAGCCAGTCGCCCCGGTGGTTCACGTGGACGATCACCGGCTCAATCGCGGTTATCTGCATCGTGCGCTCCTTGTTCTGCCTTGGCGGCTTGGCGTGAGATTCCGCCGCCGTTCACAGCGCGTGCATGGCCCAGCGCCAGCCGACCCCCACAGCGACCATCGCCAGCCCGGCGACCCAGACGGCCGGGTCTACCCAGAATGCCAAGAACAGGCAGGCGAGCAGCCCCGCGCCGGCCACTACCCGCGGCGCGCGGCGTTTGTCCGCCGGCAAGGCATAGGCGGCCAGGTTAGCCAGCGCATAGTAAAGCAGCGCCGTAAACGCGCTAAACTCCCATGTGGTGCGAATGTCGCCAATCAGGACCAGCGCCGCAATCAAGACCCCTGTCGCGGCCACTGCGGCTTCCGGCGTGCGCCCGGCCTGATTGACGCGGGCCAGCCGCGGCGGCATATCGCGGCGGCGGCTCATCGCCATCAACATCCGCGACAGACCCAGAATCAGGTGAAGCAGCACGCTGCACAGGGCGACCAGCGCCGCGGCCAACAGCAGTTCGCGCGCGCCCGGCACGCCCAACCCCGCCGCGATCAGTTCCAGCGGCGCGGCGGTGTCCACCGTCATCTGTGCGAAGGCCTCTGCCCCCACGCTGCCCAGCGCCGTCACGCCGACCAACAGGTAGAGCACCGCGGCCGCGCCGATCGCGATCACGGTCGCCGTCGGGATGGTGCGCTCGGGTGTGCGCGTCTCTTCGCCGAGGCTGGCGATGCGCCCGAAACCGCAGTAGGCCACCGCCATCAACGCGGTCGCGTGCAGCAGCGCGCGCAGTGGGCTAGTCCCCGCCGAAGGCGGTGGAAAGAAAGGGGTAAACCACGTGCGCCCGTGCAGCGTAACACCCTTCAGCCCGGCCCACACGAAGAAAAGCAGGCCGACCGCCGCCAGGCAGACCGCCGCCGTGTTGGTCAGCGGCGTGTGGCGCACGCCGCTCAGGACGCCCACCGTCAGCACGACGACCACGGCCAGCCCCACCCCGATCCGCCACAGGGGATCGTTGAGGTCCAGCGCCGCCAGCAGATAGCCGGCCAGCGCCAACGCCGCCGTTGCCGCCGACGCACTCTTGGCGCAGAGATAGAGCCAGCCCGCGCTAAAGCCGAGGAGCGGATGCAGCGATTTGTTGGCTTGGTCATAGGCCCCCGCCGCGCCGGGCAGTTCGCCGGCCAGTTGCGCGCCGGCCAGTCCATTGCACAGCGCCAGCCCACCGGCCAGCAGCGTCGCCGCCAGCATGGCAGGGCCGGCGACGCCCGCGGCCAATCCCAGCCCGACAAATACGCCGGTTCCGACAATCGCGCCCACCCCTAACATCACGACGCTCAGAGCGCCCAGTTCGCGCCGCAGACGCGGGGTCCACGGCGCCGACGAACTGATCTGTGCCACGCTGGATCTCGCCTCTCTGAACCGACACGCCGGGCCTGCTAGGCCCGGCGTCATCTGTACTCGACAATTGGCAAGCGGCGACGCCGCCTGCCCGACTCCTACCCGCGCAGCCGCTACCGCGCGGCTACCTGCTCCGGTCGCAGCATGATGTGCAGTTCCTTGAGCTGCGCCTCCGACACCCGGGCCGGCGTGTCCAGCATGAGATCGGTGCCCGCCGCGGTCTTGGGGAACGCGATCACATCGCGGATGCTGGCTACTTCGGCAAAGAGCGCGACCACGCGGTCGATGCCCAACGCGATCCCGCCATGCGGCGGCGCGCCGTACTGGAACGCCTCCAACAGATGGCCGAACATCTCCTGTGTCTCGGCCGCGCTCATCCCCAGCGCGTGGAAGAGCCGGTCTTGCCGGTCGCTGCGGTGAATCCGGATGCTCCCGCCGCCAATCTCCCAGCCGTTGAGCACCACATCGTAGGCTTTCGCCAACACCGCGCCGGGGTCGCTCTCCAGCTTGTCCCAGTCTTCATCGCGGGCGCTGGTGAAAGGATGATGCACCGCCTGCCAACGCTTTTCGTCCTCGTTGTACTCCAACAGCGGGAAGTCCACCACCCAACAGAACGCCAGCAGATTGTTGTCGATCAGGTTGGCCCGCTTGCCGATCTCCAGACGTAGGTTGCACAGGCTCTGCGCCACGACGCTCGGTTTGTCGGCGACAATCAGGATCAAGTCGTCCTTGCCCGCGCCGCACGTGCGAATGATGTCGCGCAGTTCCTCCGGCGTGAAGAACTTGGCGACCTGTGAGCGGATGGCGTCTTCGCCATAAAAGCCGTTGCCGTCCGCCTCGCCCGTGACGCCGATCCAGGCCAGCCCCTTGGCCCCATATTGCTTGACAAACTCGGTCAATTCGTCGATCTCGCGCCGCGCCAACTGCGCGCCGCCCGGATAGACGACCGCCTTGACCTGCCCGCTGCCCGCCAGCGCGTTGCGGAAAACGCCGAAGCCGCTCGCCTTGACCACCTCGCCCAAGTTACACAGTTGAACGCCAAAGCGCAGGTCGGGCCGGTCAATGCCGTACTTGTCCATGGACTCGGCATAGCTGATCACCGGGAAGGGCGTCTTCCAGATGGGCTTGGGGCTGATCTCCCGGCACAACTGGATCAACATCTCTTCGATCAGCGCCCGGATATCGCTCGCCTCCACGAAGCTCATCTCCAGGTCCAATTGCGTAAACTCCAACTGGCGGTCGGCGCGCAAGTCCTCATCGCGGAAGCAACGCGCGATCTGGAAGTAGCGTTCGATGCCCGCCACCATCAGCAGTTGCTTGAGTTGCTGCGGGCTTTGGGGGAGCGCATAGAACTCGTGGGGATGCAGACGGCTGGGCACGACGAAGTCGCGCGCGCCTTCCGGCGTGCTCTTAAGCAGAATGGGCGTCTCGATCTCCAAGAAGTCACGGTTCGACAGGTATTCGCGGATGAAGCGCACGATGCGATGGCGCAGCGCCAAGTTGTAGACCATGCGCGGGCGACGCAGGTCCAAATAGCGGAACTTGAGCCGCAGCGCCTCGTCCACCTCGTCGGCGTTGCCGCTCACATAGAACGGCGCGGTGCGCGACGGGTTGAGGATGGCGACCTCCTGCGCGATCACCTCGACCGCGCCGGTGGGCAAGTTGGGATTTTCCTGGCCCGCGGGACGCGCCCGCACCAAGCCCGTCACCTGGAGGACATACTCGTTGCGCGCTTGGTCGGCGACCTCATGCGCCGCGGCCGGCTCCGAGTCAATCGTCACTTGGGTCAAGCCAAAACGATCGCGCAGGTCGATGAAAATCAGCCCGCCGTGGTCACGGCGACGATTGACCCAACCCGCCAGCGTTACGCGTTGGCCGATTTGTGCGCTGGTCAACTCGCCGCAGGTATGCGTCTTCAACATAAACTGGTCCTCTCGGAGCTTTCTCTGGACTGGTACAGGCAGCGGCCATAACGGCCGGCCGTTTGCGGTGTATTTTGCCCATTATAGTGCGCGTCGAAAAACGTGGCAATTGTGACCCTTCCGACTTCCGACGCGCGTATTTCAGGCTTGGGGCGAGTTTTGCCCGCACGGTAGGTGACTGTCACCTTCCGAGGTGACAGTCACCTGCGTCGCCCCCAACGTGAATTGTGACCCTTCCGACAGCCAAAATGTCGCTACGCCGGACCACGCGCCCACGGAGTCATATGCGTTGAACCGGCGGCCAATTTGGTCGCGCTTGCGCGGAGCGGTACAATGATGGGTATGCCTCTGACCCTTCATGCTGCGTGGATTCGTGCCGACGATGGTCGCGCCGGGGGCCAACTGTTTTTGTGGGCCGAAGACCCCGACGCACTCCTCAAGGCGCAGCCGGTTGCCGCCGCGGCGCGCAGCGCCCATGACACCGGCGGACGCCATCGGCCGCCCAAAGTTCCCTCCCACCCCGGCCAGGCTGCCATTGGGCAAGTCCGCGGGGTGCTGACCGCCGAGCCGCTCTGTATCCCGGTCGCCGACCTCCACCCCACCAGCCTTACGGTGTGGCTGCCCAGTCAAGACGGGCTGCCTCTGGCCCGGCGCAGCGTCTTCCAGGCCAAGACCAATGGCGCGGCCCGCGCCGGTCGCGAAGGCCAGAGCGCCCCCCCGCGCCTCGTCCCGTGGCAGGTCACGGGGTTGGCGCTGGACCCGCTGCCCGCGCTCCACTTCCTCGGCCACCTGGGCAACACCGCGACGCGACCCGGCGTCGGCAGCGCGCTGGCACGTATGCGGCCCGGCAATGACCTGGCCTTCTGGAGCAGCGCGGCCAAGTTTGCGTTGGAGATTCTGGTCGGCCAGCATTACCTGCCCAGTCTGCGGGCGATGCAGGGGGGTCAGTTGGAAGCGGCCTGGCAGCCGATTCTGCTGGACCCGCGCGTGGAGGAGCGCCGCGAGCAACTGGTGCGCATCATGCCGCCGGTCTGCCGCGCCTACAACCTGGATTCGCCCGCCGACGCCCCGGCGCCCGCCGCCTTGACCGAGCACTTCGTCGCCGCGCTGGTGGACGCCGCGGTGCGCGAGTGGGGCAAGTCCCTGGCCCCCGCGCCTTCGGCCATCCCGTCGCGCCATTGGCTGCAACGTCTCTTGTCGGCCCAGCCGGCGCTCGCCCTGCCGCCCCAACCCGCCCACAACCTCTATCAAGAGTGGCAGCAGTGGACCGAGCAACTGTTTGTCGTGCGCGACGCCAACTTCCGCATCTGCTTTATGCTGGAAGAACCGGAACTCAACGCCACCGGGACGCCCGGCGAGTCGAACGCCTTCCAGCATCTATCCTGGCGGCTGACCTACTCGCTCCAGGCGCGTGACAACCCCAATCTCATAGTCACGGCGCGCGAAGTCTGGCTGGCCCCCAACAACACCGTGCGCGTCGGCAGCCGTCATGTGGACCAGCCGCAGGAACGGTTGCTGGCCGGGCTGGGCGTCGCCAGCCGACTCTTTCCGCCCATCGAACGCAGCCTTCGTAACCCCCGCCCCGAACTCTGCCTGCTCTCGACTGAGGAGGCCTATCGATTTCTACGCGAAATCGGGCCACTCCTCGAAGGCAGCGGCTTTGGCGTCATCTTGCCGGAGTGGTGGGGCGGCGCGCGGCGTATGCGTCTCGGCCTGCGCCTGCGCCTCTCCAGCGGCGCCACCCCGGACGCCGACACGCGGCCCACGTTGCCGCCGCCCGTCGGGCTGGGTCTGAACAGCCTCATCAACTACTCGTGGGATTTGGTGCTTGGCGGCGAGCCGTTGACCGAGGCCGAGTTCGAGCAACTGACGGCCATGCACACGCCGCTACTGCGGGCGGGCGGGCGCTGGGTGGAGTTGGATCCCCAGCAGGTGGAAGCCGCCAAGCAGTTCTTGGGCAGCAGCCAGCCGTCCGGCGCGGTCACGCTCATTCAGGCCATTCGCGTCGCCCAGGAACACCTGCGTGACAACGGCAACCACGACTCGGCGCTCCCCGATGGGGCCGCCCTACCCGTCGCCATGCTGCCGCCCGGTGACGCCGCCGACCTCCTGCCGCTCCATGCGGTGAGCGTCAGCGGTTGGCTGGAGACGGCGCTAGACCGGCTGCGCGGGCGGCAAGCGCCGTCCGCCATCGCCGAGCCGCCCGGCTTCGTGGGTGAGTTGCGTATGTACCAGCGCCGCGGCGTGGGCTGGCTTGCCCACCTGCGCCAACTAGGGCTGGGCGCGTGTCTCGCCGACGACATGGGCTTGGGCAAGACGATCCAGGCGATCGCGCTACTGCTCCACATCCGCGACGACGCCGCGCGCCAAAACGGCGGCGACCACGCACGGTTAGCGCCCACCCTGCTCATTTGTCCCACAAGTGTGGTCGCCAACTGGCGGCGCGAGATCGAACGCTTTGCGCCCCATATGGCCGCGCTCGTCCATCACGGCAACAGCCGCCTAGCCAACAGCGCGTTTGACGAGGCGCTCGCCGCCCACGATCTGGTCATCACCAGCTACGGTACTGCCCGCCGCGATGTGGAGATGCTCTGCCGCTATACCTGGGGCAATCTGATTCTCGACGAGGCCCAGAACATCAAGACACCCGCGGCCAAGCAGACCCAGGCCGTCCGCCGTCTACGCGCCGAAAACCGGATCGCGCTCACCGGCACACCCGTGGAAAACCGGCTCTCGGAACTCTGGAGCATCATGGAGTTCCTCAACCCCGGCTATCTGGGCCGCCACGAGCACTTCCGCCAGCACTATGTCGTGCCCATCGAACGCTACAACGACGGCGAACGCACCGACGAGCTGCGGCGCTTGGTGCAGCCCTTCTTGCTGCGCCGCCTCAAGTCCGACCCGACCATCATCTCCGACCTGCCGGAGAAGAACGAAATGGTGGTCTACTGCTCACTCACGCGTGAACAGGCCGCGCTGTACGAGAAAGTGGTCCAAGAATCGCTCGCTGAGCTAAACCGGTCCGACGGCATCCAACGC
>CAYJQA010000315.1:0-6877 GCA_964372065.1 uncultured Litorilinea sp. | reverse complement strand
GCCCTGGCCGACGAGGTATACCGCGTCGCTGCGCTCGCCTGCCTGCAAGAGCACCGTTTGGGCCGGACATTGTCCTTCCGCAAAGCCAGCGGCGAGGAGTTCGCGCTCGCTGTCGGTCAAGCCGGCAAACAGCGGCGCAAATTTGATCAATTCGTTCTTCACGAATCCTCCTTGCCGTCCGTAGTCATGTTCGATGTCACACCCCGGCGGGATGGCGGCACGTTTACCGTCCTAGTAGTTCCGCTGGAGTGTTGCTTCCCAGCTATGATGGCCGTGACACCCCCAGGAGTTGTAGAATACCTGGCAATCGGTGTCGTTGGAGCAGTATCCGCCCGCGATGAGGATTTCTTTGGGAATATCCACCGACCGTGTCGTAAAGCCTTCGGCGGCATCGCTGCCGGCCTCGCGGCCGTCGGCGTCACGAATCACCCGAAATCCTTCGCCCGGCCCATAGAGATCATACTCGATGATGCCATCACCCTTGCCTTGCGCGCCGGTGACGATGATCTCGCCGGTATAGATGCCCTGCAGGGCTACGCCGTTGAGCGGGCCGCCGTTGGCCCCTACCACGTGCAGCCGCAACAGGTGCTGTCCGCGGCAGTCGCCGTTCTCGGCTTTGGACCACATCCGCTTTTGGGTCAGGCTGAAATTGGGTTGGTCGCTCGCGGAGGCGGCCGGGGCCGCGGTGGCCGCGGCTTCCGCCGGCGCTTGTTCGGGGGGCGGCACTTCGGCGGGCACCGCCGCCACCGGGGCGGGCGTGGCCGTGGGCGGTGCGGCTGGAATGTTGGCCGCCACCGCGATGCTCGCGGTATCGCCCGAGGCCTGCACCAGCGTGCCGAGCACCCATCCGGTCTGGCCGTTGGGCAGCGTTACCTGCCACCAGTCGGATTCGGGGTTCTTGGCAAGAATCTCTGCTTGTTCACCGGCGTTGAGTGCGCCGACAATGGGATAGGCGGTGCCCGGACCGCTCCGTACGTTCAATGCGTTAGACGCCACAACCATCGGTTTGGGTATGGGTGTCGCCGTCGGTTGCAGCGCGGGCGCGGGGGTGGCCGTCGGCAGCGCAACCTCCGCCGCCTTCACCAGCGCCACGGTCGGGATGGCCGCGGCGGCGGCCCCGCCGACCGCTGCGACCACAATGGGCGTGGCGACCGGGAGCGCGGCGGCGACCGTCTGCGGCGTCGCCGTAGCCGTCGCAGGCAAGAGACCCTGCTGCCCGGCATAGGCGAGCAACGGGGCGGACTGCACGCCCAGCGCCAGGACCAGCCGGACCAGGGCGTCGGTTTCGGCCGCGCCCACTTGCTCTTTGACCCGGCTTTCGGCCAGGAAAACCAACCATTGCGTCGGATTGGCAACGTCGAAGGAGGCCAACTGGGCCTGTGCCCGCGCCAGATCGCTGGTCTGAGCGAACTCTTGGGCGATCCGCACGGCTTCGGCGGTGAGGTTGGCTTCGCTCGACTTCTTTGGCCCACAGGCGGCCAGCGCCAATACCAAGAGACCCAGCGCCGCCATCAGCCCCAGTACACGCCACCATCTTCGATTGTTACGGGGACCAGAGGCATACCGCGCGGCGCGGGTTTGACGATGTGCAATCGTATCGTGTTCAGCCATAGAAGGAAGTGACCAGTTCAGCTTCAGACCGGCGCACCGGCCCCCGGAACCAACGGCGTCTTGCGTCGTGTGCCCCGGCGACAGGCGGGCTGGCAAACCAGCCGCGGCTTAGCCTGACGCTTTCCCCATCAACTTTTCGCCGCTCTCTGCCTTGCGCTATACTAGACCTGCACCGGCAGGGGCAACCGACCATCGGTTGACTGTTCAGCCAGGTTGGTGTTTTGTCACGAGTGCCGAAGGTGGGAGTCGAACCCACACGGGTTTCCCCACACGATTTTGAGTCGTGCGCGTCTGCCTGTTCCGCCACTTCGGCAAATTCTTGTTATCCAGTATAGCGACTGCACGCCAAATCGTCAAATGTCTTGCGCTTTTCCGGGTATTTCGCCACGTTGAGGCATCATAGAGTCGCGATCCAATAAGTCTACTCAACGTGAGTTGCGCCCGCGGGTTCTGCGGGAACGCACCAATACAAGGAACAAACGAAGTCCCGTGAGTCTGCCCGCCACAGTCTCTGCTGCCTCTGCACCGACCCTCCCGCCCGACGAGCAGCGCGCCATCACGCGCGCGCTGAGCGGCGACGTGGACGCGTTCAATACACTGGTCGTCAAATACCAGCGATTGGCCTACAGCGTGGCCTATCGCTTGCTCCAAACCGAAGAGGCCGCGGCCGACGCCGTCCAAGACAGCTTTGTCAAGGCTTTTCGCGGTTTGCCCGGCTTCAAAGGCGGTCTCTTTAAGAGCTGGCTCATGCGCATCGTCGTCAATACTTGCTATGACATGCTGCGCGTGCAGCAACGCTATGTCAGCGAGCCGATCGACGACGAGCCGGCGGAAGACGAGCGCGTCGCCCATCAACTGGTCGACGGCGGCGAAAGCCCGCAAGCGTACGTGGAGCGCATGGAACTCAATGCGGTGATCGAATTGGGGCTGCGCGCGCTGCCCGCGGACCAACGGCTGGTCCTCTCGCTGTGCGACATCCACGGCTACGCCTATGAGGAAATCGCCGAGATCATCGGCCAGCCCATGGGAACCGTGAAGTCGCGCATTAGCCGTGCCCGCGCCAAGCTGCGCGACTACCTGTTACAACACCCGGAACTATTGCCCGCAAGCATGCGTCCTAAGCATAGATAATCGCGCCGGCAATTGTATACCCGGCCAGCATCGTTGAACTTGTGATCATGAACTCATCAAACTACCGTGACATCACCGATGAGCTGTTATCGGCTTATCTGGATGACCAAGTCACCCCCCAAGAACGTGCCCATATCGAAGCGGCCGTCGCCGCCGACGGCATGATTGCCTGGCGGCTCGATTCGCTGCGACAAACGGTCGTTCTGCTCCAGGCGCTGCCCGAACTGCCGCTGCCGCGTTCGTTTGTCTTGCAGCCGCAGCAGGTGAGCGATGTCGTCGCCGCGCGCCGGACCCAACGCCCGGAGGAATCCGGTCAGTCCACGCCCGTGCGGTGGACGCAGTGGCGGGACGGTTGGCGCAACTTTTGGCAGGCGGGCAATCCGCTGCTACGCAACGCGGCCGCGGTCAGTTTCGCCGTCATGCTGGCGCTGCTCGGCGGCAGCCGTCTGTGGATGGCCCCGGCCGCGTCGCTGACGTCCGATGCCGGCATGGCCGCGGTGCCTGCCTCTGCGCCCGCGGCCGAAGCCGTCGCGCTCGCGCCGGCCGCCACCCAACCGGCGGCTGCCAACGGCAAGATCGCCGGCGCGGAGCCGGCGACCGCTGTGGCGCAAGAGTCCGCACCGGCCGCCAAGGCTGCCGCGCCCCAAACCGACGCCACCGAACCGGCGGAGGCTGCCAGCGCCAAAGTCGCCAATGCGGAACCGACGACCGCCGCGACGGAAGAGGCCGAATCGGCGGTTGCCGTGGCGGCCGCGGCTGAGGAGCCGATGACGGTCACCGCGGACGAAGCCGCGGAAGAACCCACGCCAGCAGCCGTGGAGGAATCCGCGCCGGAAGAAGTCCCCGCGGAGGCCGTGCCCCAAGCGGCCATGGCGGCCGCGCCTGCGCCCATGCCCGGCGCGCCCGATCTGCTCATGCCGCCCGGCGGCGTCGTCGGCGGCGTCGTCGGCGGCGGCGATGGCAGCGGCGCGGGCGGAATCGGCGCAGGCAGCGCGATGATGGGCGGCGGTCCCGGTGCGCCCATCGGCGGCGAAGGGGGGCTGCTCCCGCCCAATGCGCGCGAACTGGACCCGGCGCGCCTGATGGAGACGCCTGCCGCAGCCGCCAGTCCGGTAGCGGACACAGCCGTCGACGGCGAAGCCGCGGCCGCGGAGTCTGCGCCCGCTGCCGAGCCGCCAGCCGCTAAAGCCGCACCTACCGAAAACCCTACTGAAACGCCGACTGAAGCACCCACCGAGACGCCCGCGGCGGTGGCCCTGGCGGCGCCTACGCCGCAACCGACTATCACACCCACCGCCGAAGTCGCCGGCGCGACCTATGCGGTGACGGCCGCGGAATCCGACGCCGCGGCTTCGGCCCAGACCGGCGGGGAAACCGCGCCGAAGAGTCTGCCCATCATCCCCATTGCTCAGGGAGTCAGCGTGCTCCTGACGGTGATGTTGGGGTCGCTCTGGTGGCGCAGCCGCCGCTAGCACCGCCGAGACCCCGCGCCACATGCCTGAACTGCCCGAAGTCGAAACCTATGTGCGCGAGTTAGCGCCGGAAATCGCCGGCCGCATGATCACCGCGGCCTCTGTGACGTGGGCGCGCATCATCGCCGCGCCGGACGCCGCGGCGTTTCCGGCGCGCCTTGCCGGGCTGCGTTTCACCACCTTTGGCCGCCGTGGCAAGTATATGCTGCTCGGTCTGGCCGACGATAGCACGCTGGTGGTGCATCTGCGGATGACGGGCAAGCTGCTCATCGTCCCCGGCGACACGCCGCCCGCGCCGCATACGCATGTTGTCTTGACATTGGACGACGGCCGCAGCCTGCACTACAACGACCCGCGCAAATTCGGCCGGCTGTGGGTGGTCGCCGATCCGGATGCGCTGCTGGGGGCCAAGCTCGGCCCGGAGCCGTTGAGCGACGACTTCACCCCGGCGCGCTTGGCCGCGGCGCTGGCCGGTCGTCAGGCCGCGATCAAGGCGCTGCTCTTAAACCAAGCGGTGGTGGCCGGCGTCGGCAACATCTACGCCGACGAGGCGCTATTTCGCGCCCGCCTCCATCCGGCGCGGGCCGGGGGGACGCTCTCGCGGCCGGAGATCGCGCGGCTGCATGAGGCGGTGCGCGCCGTCTTGTCCGCGGGGATCGCGCGGCGGGGCAGCTCGCTGGGCGGCAGCACCAGCCAGAACTATCTGCGCCCTGGCGGTGAACCCGGCGGCTATCAGGAGGATCACTTGGTCTTTCGGCGCACGGGGCAGCCCTGTGCGCGCTGCGGGGCCATCATCCAGCGCATCGTCATCGGCCAGCGATCGACGCACTTCTGCCCGGTCTGCCAAAAAGAGAAGAGACAGCGAGGGTCACGCCAAGTCGCCAAGACGCCCGGCAAGCACAATCCAAAATAGGATCTAGCGACCGGCCGCTGTGCCCGCATGGGTCAATCCCGCCGGCGTACCCCGGTCAACCCGGGCGCGAATCTCGTCAACTGTGAAGAACCGCCCGGTGCGCTCAATCTCGTGTACCATGGTCACGATACATTCGTTCAATGGCGTACTAACGCCGGTGTGCGCTCCCATCCGTACAATTTCCCCGTTGAGGTAATCAATCTCGGTGTCCTTGCCGCGCCGTAGGCTCTGTAACGTTGATCCCAGCAGCGGCCACCGCGTATGCATGCGGCGTACCTTGGCGGCGGCAATCTGTCCACTCACGCGCGACGGCAACCAGTTCAAGAGCCGCAGCAAACCTACCGAAACATCCGGCCCCCAACCGGCGCAGATAGGGGTCGGTGTAGACCTCCTCCAGGCCGGCATTGACCACCGCCGGCAGCGCATTGTTGAGATTCATTATAAGTTTGGACCAGTGCGCCCCGCGGATATTACTGGAAACGCGGGTCGGTATGGCGCGGCCCAGCGTAGCCGCAATCGCGTCTAGCTGGGCATCTTGGGGACCGAAGGGCCGGCCGATGATCAGTTCACCTTCGCGCACCAGCGTGACGCGGCCGGGCGTGAGATAGGCAGCATGGAGAAGAACGACGGCGCTGAGGATCTGGCTCTGGGGCAACACAGTCGCAACGAGCTCGTCGCTCCGCACCCCATTTTGGAGGGTCACTATCGGCAAATCCAGTAGGAACGCCTGATTCTGCTGCACGGCCGAGACCACATCCTGAGTCTTGGTTGCCAAGAGAGCTACATCCGGTCGGAATGACAGTCTCTCGCTTGCCTCCACTGCGGCAGTCAGCTCACCGCGACCATCATCAACATGCAGCCCCTGTGCGCGGATCGCTGCAGAATGCTCCGGCCGCGCGATCAAGGTTACCTCGTTTCCGCAGCGACTCAGCAGGGCGCCTAAAGTGCTGCCGACTGCTCCGGCGCCAATTACGGCGATGCGCATGGAGTACTCCTTTCTCGGCCAGCCAACAGCCGCGGTCGAAACGGCTCCATTGGCGAAGCACACGCCATATTCGATTTCGTGAATAGGGGAATCGCGCGAAGACTGCGTGCTATTCCCATCATAGCACGGTTCTTGTATGTCGATTCACGCGAAAACGTGGCTTACTGAGCAGAGTCAGGCGGCGGGGCGTCCATGGGGATCATCTCGGTACGCGCCGGGACAGACGGTGCGGGCGGCTTTGGCTGCTTGGCCGCTTCGAGTTGGGCGCGCAACGCGGCTTCACGCTCGGCGGCGGCCTTGTCGCCTGCGGCCAACGCCCAGTCAAGGCGCGACTGATAGCTCTGATCAAAGGTCGTCTCCGGCGCGGGGCCAAAGAGGTAGTTGTAGACCACCGCGGCGGCCGCGCCCACTGCGCCGCCGATGATCGCATAGACCCAACGCTTCATTGTCCCGCTCCTTTGCCGCCGGTCAACCACTCGCCTCGCCCCATTATACGCCGCGCGTACCCGCACCAAAAGCAAACGGGCCGGCGGGTTGCCCCACCGGCCCGTGATTCGCTTATGCTGTTAGACGCTGGTCGTGCGAGCGTCGATGATCGTCACGTCGTGCGCCTCGTCGAAGTGAGTCAGGTCGGTGACCGTTTCCTCCGGCAAGAGCAGCCCGGCGATGACGTAGACCAACACGCCCATGCCCACGCTGCCGATGCTGAAGGCCGCCCACACCAGACGCACCAGGTTGGCGTCGATGCCGGTGCGCTTGCCGATG
>CAYJQA010000314.1:0-6911 GCA_964372065.1 uncultured Litorilinea sp. | reverse complement strand
AACTAACCCTTGCCCCGGACTTCTTCGGTCCGGCGGAACGTCCGCTGCTTGAGCACGGCGAATTGACCGCCGGCACGTTCCGCTATGCGTCGGGCGTGGCTGCGCTGCGGCTGCGCAACAGCCAGGGCGAGTTGGTCATGCTGCCCTATCAGGGCCAGCAGATCTGGTCCGCCACCTTTGGCGGGCGCAACCTCACCATGAAGTCCATGTTTGACCAGCCGAAGGCCACCCAGGCTTATCTGGAAACCTACGGCGCTTTTCTGCTCCACTGCGGCGCGACCGCGATGGGCGTGCCCACCGCCGAAGACACCCATGCGCTGCACGGCGAACTGCCCAATGCGCCCTATCAGAAGGCATGGGTCGTGGTGGGCGAAGACGACCGCGGGTCGTACATCGGCCTAGGCGGCGAATATCGGCATACCGTGGCCTTCCGCCACAACTACTTGGCGCACCCGCTGGTCAAGCTCTATGCCGGGGAAACCCGCTGCACCATTGACCTGACGGTGACGAACCTCAAGGCGACGCCCATGGAGTTTATGTACCTGGCGCACATCAACTTCCGCCCGGTGGACTATGGCAAGCTGGTCTACAGCGCGCCGGCGACGCCCGCGTATGTGGAACTCCGCAAGAGCATCCCGTCGCACGTCAAGACCATCCCCGGCTATCGCGAGTTTATGGCCGAGTTGGAGCAAAACCCGGCCAAGCATCACGTCCTGGCGCCGGGTCTGGCCTTTGACCCGGAGATCGTCTTTACCATCACCTACTTGGCCGACGCCGACGGCTGGGCGCACACGCTCCAGATTCACCCGGACGGCAGCGCCGATTACGTCGCCCATCGCCCGGAGCAATTGGACAAGGGCGTGCGCTGGATTTGCCGCACGCCCGACCAGGACGCCATCGGCATCGCCCTGCCCGCCACGGCCGGCGCGGAAGGCTATACCACCGAGAAAGCCAAAGGCAACATCAAGGTGATTCCCGCGGGCGGCAGCTATACCTGCAACATGGAAGCGGGCGTCATGTCCGCAACCGCCGCGCAACAGATGGCGGCTAAGATCGAGGCGATCATCGCCGCAGCGTAAAGAAAGGAACGAAGAGCCGTGTCTCCAGCCGTTGGCCCTACGCGAAAAGCAAGCGTTGACGAAGCGATGATTCCGCTCCTTAAGGCGCAGGCTGTAATGCTGCAGCAGCGGGCGGCGTCGCTCATGGCCGGCGCGATTAACTTCGTTCGGCAGAGCGGCAGCTTCGAGCCGCGACAAGTTATTCGTGCATTTCGCTTGGGCAGCAACGCATTCATTGAGACACTGGTCGAGCAGGCGAAGCAGAGTCAGCCCTTGGCGTGCGCCAAGGGCTGCATCCATTGCTGCGCAATTCCGCCGGAGACTGATGAATGGGAAGTTGACCTGATCATCGGCACGATGATTGCCACGTGGACAAAGGAAGCGCGCGCCGATTGGCTGAGTCGGGCAAAGCGGGTGCAGCGCAAGCGCAAGCAGACGCCGCATCGACCGATGTTCTGCCCGTTTCTAGAAGATGGGGCGTGCAGCATCTACGCCGTTCGTCCGTTGGCTTGTGCGACGCACCATTCGCTCGATGTCGAGGTGTGCAAGCGTTCGATGACGCCTGACACCTTCACTGCACCGACCGACTCAACCAAGCTTGCCGTTTTCCCACTGGCGGAGAAAGCGATTCGCGAGCAAGCGTTAGCTTTTTGTCCAAAGATTTACGGCGAGCATCCTCAAGAATCCGGCTACATCCTGGACATGCTAATCGCGCGTTTCGAGCAACACGTCGACTCAATCTAGCAAATCGCGTCGGACTTAGCGCACAAACATCGCGCCGAGACGGCGAAAGACTGAACGATGGACTACCAGCATCTGCCAAATCAGGCAGCTGGGACACATGAGAAAATTCGTCCACCGCGGTAGACGAATTACGCGACAGGTCATAGTCAAAGGAGCAGACAAACATGGCAACCTTGGCCACCCTCAAACAAAACCCGCCGGTCAACCGGCTCATCGGCGACATGCCCAAGATCGGGATCCGCCCCGTTATTGACGGGCGGTGGGGCGGCGTGCGCGAATCGTTGGAAGCGCAGACCATGAACATGGCGCAGGGCGTCGCCCAGTTCCTCAGCGCCAATCTGCGCCACTACAACGGGCTGCCCGTGGAGTGCGTCATCGCCGATTCGACCATCGGCGGCGTGGCGGAAGCGGCGCGCGCCGCGGCCAAGTTCCAGCGCGAAGGCGTGGGCGTCTCCCTCACTGTGACCCCGTGTTGGTGCTACGGCTCGGAGACCATGGACATGGACCCGCTGATCCCCAAAGCCGTGTGGGGCTTCAACGGGACCGAACGGCCCGGTGCGGTCTATCTGGCCGCGGTCCTGGCTTCCCACAATCAGAAGGGGCTGCCCGCCTTCGGCATCTATGGCCGCGACGTGCAGGATTCCGGTGATACCAGCATCCCCGCCGACGTGCAGGAGAAGCTGCTGCGCTTTAGCCGGGCGGCGCTGGCCGTCGCCAACATGCGCGGCAAGAGCTACCTGGGCATGGGTGGCGTCTCCATGGGCATCGGCGGCTCCATGGTCAACCACGATTTCTGGGAAAAGTACCTGGGGATGCGCGTCGAGAGTATCGACATGGTGGAGTTTGTGCGGCGCATGGAGCGCGGTATCTACGACAAGGACGAATTCGAGGTCGCCCTGGCCTGGGCCAAGGCCAACTGTAAGGAAGGCAAGGACTTTAACGCGCCGGACAAGCAGCAGAGCCGGGCCGTGAAGGACCGCGTCTGGGAGACCACGGTCAAGATGGCGCTCATCACCCGCGACCTCATGGTGGGCAACCCCAAGCTGGCCGCCCTGGGCTTTGGCGAAGAGACGTTGGGCCATAACGCGTTGGCGTCCGGCTTCCAGGGTCAGCGCCAATGGACCGACCACCTGCCCAACGGCGACTTCTTCGAGGCGATCCTCAACTCGTCGTTTGACTGGACGGGCATCCGCGCCCCCTATATTGTCGCCACCGAAAACGACGCCATGAACGGCGCGTCCATGCTCTTCGGCTATCTGCTGACCAACTCGGCGCAGATCTTCGCCGACGTACGGACGTACTGGAGCGCGGCCGCGGTCAAGCGCGTTACCGGCCACACGTTGACCGGCCGCGCCGCCGACGGCTTCCTCCACCTGATCAACTCCGGCTCGGCGACACTGGACGGCACGGGCCGCCAGCAGCGCGACGGCAAGCCCGCCATGAAGCCGTATTGGGAAGTGACGCCCGCAGAGGCCGCGGCCTGTCTGGACGCGACGACCTGGCACGCCGGATCGCTGGGCTATTTCCGCGGCGGCGGCTGGTCCTCGCGCTTCCGCACCGTGGGCGACATGCCTGTCACCATGTGCCGCATCAACCTGGTCGCGGGGCTTGGCCCGGCGCTCCAGATCGCCCAGGGCTGGACCATCGACCTGCCCGACGCCGTGCACGCGACGCTGGACGCGCGCACCGACCCCTCCTGGCCCACGACCTGGTTCGTACCGGAAACGACAGGCAGCGGTCCCTTCCGCGATGTTTACACGGTGATGAACAACTGGGGCGCCAACCACGGCGCGATTGGCTATGGGCACATCGGCGCGGACCTGATGGCGCTGGCGTCCATGCTGCGCATCCCGGTCTACATGCACAACGTGCCGGAGGAGCAGATCTTCCGGCCCAGCGTGTGGACCGAATTCGGGGCCAATGAGCCGATGGGCGCCGACTTCCGCGCCTGCGCCAACTTCGGCCCGCTGTACGGCTAGACCACACTTTATTGCAGGGTAGGCCGGTCGCGCACGTGGCCGGCCTGCCCCACTGAGAGGCCCCCGATGCAAACACCGACACCCTCTGCTGTGGATGCCACGCTCCTCGACACCTTCCTGCCTGTCTATGAGTTTCGCGATGTGCGCCGGATGGCTGTCACCGCTGCGCCTGAGCGTATCTTCGCGGCAGTAGACACCGTCACCCTGGACGATATGCCGCTGGCGCGCTGGCTGGGCAATCTGCGCTACTTGCCGGGTCGCTTGACGGGCACGAACAAAAGCGATTTGGTGGACCGGCGGCCCTTCCGTGCCTTGCTGGCGGAAACGGGCAATATCACGCTTGGCGAGCGGCCGGGCCGCGAAGTCGTGATTGGCGTCGTCGGCAAGTTCCATCAACTGACCAACCAAGAGCCGGTCCAGGGATTGACGCCCACCGACTTCTTGCGCTTCGACGACCCCGCCTATCAGAAACTGGCGCAGAGCTTCCGCCTGGTCGCCAACGCCGCAGGCGGCCATGACCTGGTCTTTGAGCACCGCACCCACGCGCTCAGTGAGCAGGCGCGGCGTCAGTTTGCGCGCTACTGGGTCGTCATCCGCCCGACTAGCGCCTGGCTAGTGGATATGCTGCTGGCCGCGATTAGTCGTCGGGCGGAAGGGACATAGTCATGGTACGCCGTTCTGTGGATGAATACCTGAGCCTGCCCTACACCGTTGAGGTGTTGCGCGACGATTCGGATGGGCAACCGGGATATGTGGCGCGGGTTGTCGAATTGCCCGGGTGCATTACGCAAGCCGACAGCGTTGAGGAGCTTGAGGCGATGATCGTGGATGCCATGCGGGCTTGGATCGGAGTTGCCCTGGACGAAGGGCAGCCGATCCCTGAGCCGCGGAAATAGGGGCTTGATAGGAATGGACACCCTATAGGCTGCGTGACCCTGAACACGGACGAGGTGCGCAATGTGGGGATGGAAGGCGGCAAGATGACAGAGTACGGAAAGTATAAGCAACAGCGGGTTAGCCAGTTTTGGACTTACCAGCGGCGCTTCTTCCCCGAGGCTGAGGATTACCTTGAACTACCCTGTGCCCCCAATAGCCGCCCGCCTGTGTTTCTCAAAAGCGAGGCACGGCGCAACGTCATCGTTCATCCTGATGCCGGTGCGGATGAGAAGCATAGATTACTTGCGCTGATTCCAGAGTCCGCTCGGCACAAGTGGTTTCGCAGCATGAGCAGTTCGCAGGCATTGGCGCAAAGTGTTTTCGGCAATCTGGCAATCAATGGCCTGTTGGGCTGTCTGACTGATCTACATGCCGATGAGGGTGTACCCCTGCTTGGCAACGCGCAGATTTCCACCGACAACTTCGCCATGGAGTTAAAGGTGAGTCATCTTGGCGAGCCGCGTTCTACGAGCGTTGATGCGTGTTTCTCCGGCAGTTATCGAGTGGCCATTGAGTGTAAGTTCACAGAAGAGGGCGTCGGAACTTGTTCGCGCCCAACGCTAGGGCCACATGACTCAAACTACAAGAGCGATCATTGTAACGGCGACTATACAGTGCAAGAACCGAGGTTCGAACGCTGTTCACTCACGCAAGGCGGGGTCCGATATTGGCATTACGTTCCTCACCTGTTCACCTGGCGCAGCGATGCCGACTTAATCCCTTGTCCGCTGAACGCAAACTACCAGTTGGTGCGAAATGTCCTGGCAGCCGGTGTCAATGGCGATGGTATGGTCTCGCGCGAAGCCGGACACGCTGTCCTGATCTATGATGATCGAAATCCCGCGTTTCGCGACGGTGGAAAAGGTCTAGCCGCCTATCGGAAAACGCAGGATGCTCTACATGAGCGAACCCTATTGCGTAGATGCAGTTGGCAGACGATCACCGCGCATCTGCGCCGGCAAAACATCCTGCCCTGGCTGATGGAACTGCTTGAACTGAAGTATGGGCTGTAACGGGCGAATTGTCTCCCGCGCTATTTCATCTCCCACTCCATCAGCACCCGCGTCCCCTGAAAGATATAGCCGTCATAGCCCAGGGCGAGCGCATCGTCCATGAGTCCTTGCACGATAGGCAGGGGCCAGTCCCACGGCGCGCCGCCGCCCTGGAGGATGGGATAGGCGGGCAAGCCATCCGGCAGCATGAGCTTGGCCTTCGCCATATCGTGGCGCACAAACGCACGCAGCGGGATGTTGCGATACTCGCAGTCCGGCTCGCCCAGGGCGAAGGCCGCGATGTTGTCGGGCAGCTCCAGCGAGGCATAGCCCGTGGCGCGATAAGCGATACGCAGCGCCTGTGCCTCGCTTAGCTGTGGCAAGAGGCTCTGCAAGAACTGCGCCCAGACGACCAGCGTCTTCATGGGGAAGATGTCCACATGCGAGAGCAACGGGCTGGCGAAGTCGGAAAACTCGGCCCAGCGCGCGTGGTTGTGCCCCGCCAGCGGCGCGATAGACGCGGGATAGGTGTCGCAGCCAAAGATGAAGGCGTCGCCCGCGGCGGCGTGGACGGCGCTACGCCAGCGCCCCACGTTGGTCGCCAGGAGGTCGGCGCGAAAGCGGAACCAGTCCGTCACGCCCGGACGCATCCCCAGATATTGCAGCAAATCCAGCGGACCGAGGTCGTGGTCCGCCAGCGTCGCGAGTTGGGTCGCATCCAGCCCTTGGAGGCGGGCGTAGGCGTGGCGGATGTCGGCCTGCATGGCGGGCATGTCATAGCCCAACGCCGCGGCGGACTTGGCGCACTCGTCGCACATGCACAGGAACATGCCGCGCGGGTAGCTGGTCATGGGGAAGCGGGCGTGGGTGATGTCCAGACCCTGCACGCCGTAGGCCGTCGCCATGTGCGTGTAGACTGCCTCATACCAATGATTGTTCTCGGCGCGACTGGGGCAATACATGAGCACGTCGAAGTCATTGGCCGTGTAGGCCCCGGCCACGAACCACACATCCAGCCCGGCGGCGTGGATCATGGCGATGGCCTGGCGCAGTTCGGCCTCGTTGCCGGTGGCCGGGATATGCGGGCCGACGGTCTTGAGCGCGCTGTCCAGCTTGTCGGTGGAAGGGCGGCCGTCCAAGTGGCGGGCGATGAGGCTGCGGCCGCGCGCCGGCGAGGGCGGCCCGCCGTGAAAGGGGGGTTG
>CAYJQA010000313.1:0-6950 GCA_964372065.1 uncultured Litorilinea sp. | reverse complement strand
GTGTTGGTGTAGATCGGCTCGGTGTGGACGATCGCTTGCACGTCCGGTCGCTCCCGGTAGATCGCGCAGTGGACCGCCGTCTCGAAGGATGGGCTGTGCGGGCCGCCCACCTGGTGGGCCGCCAGATCGACCACAGCCAAGTCGTCGGGGGTCATAACCGTATAGGGCAGATCGTGGGGCGTAATCAACACGAGATTGGTTTCGCGGTCGCGGACGCTGACATTGCCCTGCGTATTGGGCACTAGCCCCATCTCCGCCGCCAACTGTGCGTACCGGAGGACTTCCATGCGGACTGCATTTGAAAAAGGTTCCACAACACACTCCTTATAGGGTGCAATGACGAATCGACGATGCAAGCTAGTGAAACCGCCGCCGCGCAACGCACAACCGGGCATCCGGTGCGGCGGCCGTTGGCAACGGCACAGCCGGATACGCCGTCAGTTCACCAATTTCAGCGTAGCAAGCTTGGTCCTTTTCGGCAACTGTCGCGCCCTGATCATATTCGGCGGCATGGACCGGACGCGGCGCAGCCGGGCCGCTGTGCCTGCCGCCGCCCCATCACCTTGTCAAAGCCGCCCGGTTGCCTTAATCTTCCTTTATAGTAGACCGCGCGCCCGTTGCTGCGACGGCGCGCCGTCGATTCGACCCTTCCCAGCATTCTTCCCAGCCATCGGGTGACGCCATGAAAGCACTTGTAAAGTTTGGCACACTGCCGGAGCAAATCGAACTGCGCGAGGTCCCCACGCCCACCATCACCGACGACGAAGTGCTGCTCGCGGTGGAAGCCACCGGCATCTGTGGGACCGACCTGCACATCATCGCCGGGGAGTACCCCTGCTGGCCGCCGGTGATCCTCGGCCATGAGTTTGTCGGGCGCATCGCCGTGGTCGGCCGCGGCGTGCAGGGCTATACCGTGGGTGACCGCATCGCCTCGCTGCCCTATGCCCGCTACTGCGGCGTCTGCCGCCACTGTCGCAACGGCGAATACGGCCAATGCGATCAGCGCCGCTCCTATGGCAGCGGCGTCAACGGCGGCTTTGCCGAATACATGGCGGTCCGTAGTTCCGGCCTCTATCGCCTCCCGGAGAACGTGGACTTTGTCCCCGGCAGCATGACCGAGCCGCTGGCCTGCGTGACCCGCGCCGTTTACGCCTTCTCCAGCCTCCCCCAGCACCCGGAATTTGACGTGGTGGTCATGGGGCCGGGGCAAATGGGGCTGCTGACCGTGCAGGTAGCCGCGGCGACCGGCGCGCAAGTGTCGCTCGTGGGCATGCGGCGCGATGAGAAGCGCCTCCAGTTGGGGCGCACGCTGGGGGCCAAGCACATTTTCTATGCCGATGACCCGGATATGCTGCCGGCCATCGCCGACGCCATCGGGCCGGACCGCATCAACTATGTGTTTGAGTGTTCCGGCGCGCCCGCCGCGTTCACGGCGGCCCTCAAGATCGTGCGCCGCCAGGGTGAAGTCATCCAGGTGGGGCTGTTCGGCAAACCGATCCAGTGCGAACTCGACCTGGTGGTCTTTAAGGACCTGCACGTCCGCGGCAGCTTTGCCTCGGACCGCAAGTCGTGGGAAAAGGCGCTGGAGCTAACCGCCGCCGGCAAGGTCAACACCGGCGCGATCATCTCCGACACCTTCCCGCTGGACGCGTGGGAAACCGCCTTCCGCGTGGCCGGCGACAAAAGCGGTCTGAAGGTTGTCATTCGCCCCCACACCGGATCCTAAGAGGCCCCCGTGACCGTACTCGACACCTTTCGACTCGACGGCCAAACCGCCCTGGTGACGGGGTGCAAGCGCGGCATCGGCCAGGCCATGGCCGTGGCGCTGGCGCAGGCGGGCGCGGACATCGCCGGCGTCAGCGCCACGCTGGAGCCGGCAGGCAGCGCGGTGGAGCGCGCTGTGATCGCGGCGGGGCGGCGCTTTGCGGGCTATGCCTGCGACTTCGCCGACCGCGCCGCGCTCTATCGCTTTATCGCCCAGGTCAAGGCCGACTTCCCGGTCATCGACATCCTGGTCAACAACGCGGGCATCATCCTGCGCAAGCCCGCGGCTGAGCATCCCGACGACTATTGGGACCGGGTGATGGAGGTCAATCTCAACGCACAGTTCATCTTGAGCCGGGAGATCGGCAAGGAGATGGCGGCGCGGGGCCGCGGCAAGATCATCTTTGTGGCGTCGCTGTTGAGCTTCCAGGGCGGCATCAACGTCCCCGGCTATGCGGCCAGCAAGGGCGGCGTGGCGCAGCTCACCAAGGCGCTCGCCAACGAGTGGGCGGGCAAGGGCGTGCAAGTCAACGCCATCGCGCCCGGCTATGTGCGGACCGACAACACCCAGGCGCTGCAAGACGACCCCGTGCGCTATCAGGCCATCCTCGACCGCATCCCGGCCGGGCGCTGGGGCGACCCTGTCGACTTCGCCGGGCCGGTGGTCTTCCTCGCCTCGTCCGCGTCCAGCTTCGTCAACGGCGAGGTCCTCACCGTGGATGGCGGCTGGATGGGGCGGTAGGCGGACTCACGGCAGATCGCCCCACTTCGGCAAGATGATATAATGCGGGAAAAGCTTCCGCCGGTTCCACGGAGAAATTGCAGTTATGGCCCAGCTTAGCCTTCCTATCGCAGACTTTAGCCCTGTCCACGCCAAACAGCAGGCTCGTTTCGCGTTGGAGGACACTTTCTCGCATAACGAGTTCTGGACGGACGAGGAGCGAAGGAAACTAGAGGCGAGATATGCTGCGATATTTGAGGAAACATTCGACTTCAACCGGAAGTTGGTGAGTTTTCAGGCGAATCGCACCGAGGCGCTGCATCGGTGGATGAAATACCGTGAAGGGTTCTCCGCCTCTCTCGTCGAGACGCTGATCGACAAATATAACCCTCAACATCGTGGCCCCATTCTCGACCCTTTTGCGGGGTCGGCAACGACCCTCTTAGTCGCCGAGATGCTCGGCATGGATGCGGTAGGCATCGAATTGTTGCCGCACTGCCATTTAGCCTGGCAGGCGAAATCAAAGGCGTTTCGATATGACTTGACAGAATTACGGCAGGTGCGCGAGTTGATCCACCGTACTGAACCCGGCCCAGCAAACATACACTTCCCGCACCTAACAATCACCGAGTCGGCCTTTGATGAACACACAGAAGCCCAACTGATGGCATATCGGGCTTGGTTTCCGACGTTGAACGTTAGCGACGATACCAAGACGCTCATGCAGTTCCTAGTGATGAGCATCCTGGAAAAGGTAAGCTTTACGCGAAAGGACGGCCAATATCTGCGATGGGACGCCAGATCGCGCAAGGTTACAGAACGCAACACGCGCCGGAGTGAGCAAGGAAAACCGCCTATCGCTGCCATCAACAAAGGGGCCTTACCTAATGTGAAGACAGTGCTCTTGGAAGCCTTTGACCGGGTGATTGCCGACATTGCCAAGTTGCAGATGGAACCGCCTGCGCCAAGTGAACAGACGCTAATTGATGGAAGTTGTCTGTTCGCGCTCCCGGAGATGGCAGCCGATCAGTTCCAAACCGTGATTACGTCTCCCCCCTATGCCAATCGCTACGATTACACACGGACGTATGCGCTGGAGATGGCCTATCTGAGCATTGGGAACCAAATCTTCGACTTGCGCCAACAACAGCTTTCCTGTACGGTCGAAAATCGGACGAAGCTAGGCGAGTTACACGACTATTATGCTGCTCTCGGCCAAGAGTCTCGCTTCGATACCATTCTTGCCATCGCACAACGCAGCGGCACTCTGCAAGAGGTTAACGCGGCCTTACGGGGGCGCAGTCAGAGCGGCGAGATCAACAACGTCGGCGTCCTGCCGATGATTGATCAGTATTTCACTGAACTGACATTTGTGTTTGCGGAACTGTATCGAGTCTGCGCGCCCGGCGCTCATGTCGCCGTGGTGAACGACAACGTGCGCTATGCAGGAGAGATCATCCCGGTTGACACCCTATCTACGTCGCTGGCAGAGGGAGCCGGTTTTGAGCCGGTGATGATTAGTGTCTTGCCGCAACGCAAGGGCAACAGCAGTCAGCAGATGGGCAAGTACGGCCGTGCAGCCCTGAGAAAGAGCATCACAATTTGGCGGAAACCCATGCGAGAACTCTAAATGGCGAAGCGTATGCGGTATCAGACGCAACCAAGTCTCCTCCCCCGCTCTGTACGAGAAGATGACGGCGGCTATAACGCCGGATCCGTTCTCGCCAGCACGCCGGCGGAAATCAGATTGGCAGTCGAGACAAATGCTGTCGATCGCGGCATTCTACTTGTCCGAGTCATAGCATCGTTACAGATTGATAGTCTTTTGAGTGTGGTCGAAGAGTACTCGCGATCCTATGACGAGGAGGATTACTATCAATTTTTCCACGATGAGGGTGTTCCCTGGCTGGCGCTTGACTTGCTAAAGGCGGCCCACATCCCGTTCCCACGCTTCTTTGCGTTACCCAGCCAGTTGATCGAATCCTCTCCGCTGGTGTTCTACTACCGAAATGTGGCAATGCTTTCAAGAAAAGTGATGGGCGGTATCGGGCTGGATACTGGACGCTTTGAAAACGGCTTCGGGACGCCATCCCCTGATGAAGCCCGTCTACTGGCGACCTACTTTAATCGAATCGTCAGTGGATTGGTGCAAGCCGCTCCAGTTTCGCACTACCGGCACGTGGAATTGCTCATGGCAAACGTTGGCGATGGTCTGGGCGGTACGTCTCGGAACGAGGTCGGGCGGGTCGCGATGGAGCGCCTTATGCGCCCGTTGATTGCCAGACTCTTTCGGAGAGGTAGCCTACAACGGATCGTCTATTCGCTCAAGGGCAGGCCAGATGAGGATGACAGCCAGGAAATCAGCCAGGTGTTGCCGGCAGCGGAGATTAGCGACATAGAAGACCTGCTTCAGAGATTCGCGGAACAGCGGGTCAAATACCATCAAATCGACACCCACATTGGCAACTCGCTTCTGTTTGATCGCCAACTCAGGTGGCTGGACAGCCGCAACCAAGAATTTCGTATTGGCCCAGATTTACACAGCCGCGTCGATGATATAGACATGGCATGGGCCGCCGAGGTCAAAGGTGGCGCAGACCCGGCAGGAAGTGATGAGCATTGGAAGACTGCAACGGAGGCGCTTGACCGGATCATTCGCGCCGCAGAAGCTACGGGTCGCCCAACACCCAAGCTGTCATTTATCGCAACGATTTTGGTAGAACGCGTTGCCAGAGATGTCGAAGACTGGATTCGGCAGGGAAAACTTACAACCGCTTATAACCTTACACGGTTGTTGCATGACGAGCATGAAATGGACAAGTTTCTTCAGGACATGGAGGCGTTTCTTGGCTTGGGCCTCTAGTCTGCTCCTACAATCTCCGCCGCAACAACTTCTCTAGTTCTTCCTCGCTCGCCAGCACGCCCAAGTCCACACCACGAGCGCGTAGCCACGCGGCGACGGCTTCGTCAAGCTGGCGCGTCTGCTCCGCCAGCAGCGGGAGATCGCCCGCGGCCGCGGCGGCGGTCAAGTCCGGGAACCCGGCGCGGCGGTAGCCGTCCAGGTACTCGCCCAGCAGATTGAAGTCGGCGGGGAAAAAGCCCACCTCAACCTTGTTCATCAGTTGGGCGATCTCATCCTGAAGCACAAACGCGGCGCTCCCCGCGGCCAACGCATCGCCGCGGCCACACGCCTGCTCGATCTTGTGACGATACTCCACCACCACGAAGCAGAAATCGGCAAAGACCTGGGGCGGCGGCGCAGGCTCCGCGCCGGCGGCCTGCGCCGCCAGCAGTAGTGCGCGCTGGGAGCGCACCAACTCGGTCGCGGCCTCCAGCCGGTCCGCGCCGTCGCGGAGGATGCGCCGCGCCAACGCGTCCAGCCCCGCGGGCTGCACCGGCAGCGCCAGCACTTGCGACCAGTTGGCCCCCCACCCTTTGGTGAAATACCGCTGATTGACCAACGCCAGGCTGTTGGCGACGCTGCAGAGCAGCTTCCACGCCGCGCCATAGGCCCCGGCGCGATCGCCGCGGGCGGCCGCGGTCTGTAGCTGGAAAAGCTGAAAGGTCGTGTTGGCAAACTCCGCCAGCGCCTTCTCGACCATCACCGGGCGCTGGGCGGGCGTGAGCAGATCGGCCAGTTGTCCCTGCAAGGCGCGAAAACGGTCCAACTCGGCCTGGCTGCGATGGTACATCACCTGGGCGTCGGCGATGATGCCCGCAGCCACGCCCCACGGTCGCGCCCCGCGCGCCTGGGCGATCTCCGCGATGAACGACCAGGAGACCGGCCAGAAGTCATAGGGCAGCCCGTCCAGCACAAATGCGGCGGAAACCGGCGGCGCTTTGCCTTCCACGGGCGTATAGAACAGGTCGATGTCCGAGGTAGGCAAGGCCAACCCGCGCGCCTGCGAGCCGTAGTAGGCGATGAGCGCGATCTCATCGCCGTGCGTTGCTACGGCGCGGGCGGCCAGCATTTCGGCAATGCGAAAGACATCCGGCATGGTAGGCGTCCTCCTATGACATGCGGCGATCGTCGGTTCGGGGCAAGCAAATGCATCCCCCACGCCAGGGGGACCCTGCGCCTTTGGCTCAGGGTGACAGTGACCCCTTGACGGCACTCACGTGCGGTTAAGCTCGCTTAATTGGCGCGACCAATCAAGCTTATTGTCGCCCTTTATCGCCTGCGCGGCGAAATCGCCGAAAGTCGGCGCGTACCCCCTCTTGATCGCGGCGCAAACCGTGTGATACTGATCCCGCTTGGGCGTCCGGCCCGAACGATGGACCATCACACAATGCAAGGGGAGATCATGACTCGACCAGTTCAGTTTGGCCGGCGCGGCCTATTGGGGGCGCTGCTGCTGCTGGCGGCCTGCGCGCCCGTGGCGACCCCCGCCACGGTGGCACAACCGGCGGCTCCGGCGGGCGCACCGGCCGCCGCCCGCAGCGGGGTCCAGAGCGATCTGGTGGG
>CAYJQA010000312.1:0-6962 GCA_964372065.1 uncultured Litorilinea sp. | reverse complement strand
GAAGGGTCCCGGTGGCGCACCGGAGAAGGGGATGCTTCGCTACGCTCAGCATGACGGATTGCAGACACTACCTAAACCAACCGGCGCAAGCCAGCCGCCAAAGACGAACCGGGGGACCCAATGCCAATCAGCACCGTCATGTTGCATCCGGCGGTTGTCCATTTTCCCATTGCGCTGCTGCTGCTGGGGAGCGCCATGGGCCTGCTCTATCTCCTGGCGGGCATCCGCCACCGCGATGTGGTCACGCTGACCTGGTGGCCGCTGCGGGCGGGGTGGTTGGGCGGGGCGCTGGCGCTGCTGACGGGGCTGTTGGCGCAAAGCGGTCTGCCGCCCCAAGCACCCTATACGGGCGTACTCAACTGGCACATCGGCGTGAGTTGGGCGCTGCTGCTGGTCTACGGCGCGCTCCTCTATCGCCAATGGCTCTATGCCAACAAACGCCGTGCGGCGGACCCCGTCGATCTGATGGGCGTGCCCGCGGCGCGGGGCTGGTTGATCGCGGCGCTGGTCACAGGGAGCGCGCTGGTCGCGCTGGGCGGCTGGCTGGGCGGCGAGTTGGTTTATACCTGGGGCGTCAACGTGCCGTAGACGCGCACCGGCGTCCGCATGAGTTATCCGCGGACGCCGGTGCGTGCAGCGTGTTGTATCTCCACTCTCATTCCACCTGGAACAGAGATTCCCCCTTATTCCTGCTTACTCCTCGCCCAACATGACCGCGGCCATGTTTTTGACCAACTGCTGGTCATAGCCGTCGGGGAGCCAGGTCAGCGCCATGCCCAGAATCATGAGGCGTGCGCCGGTCGATTCGGGGTCGCCCTCGTCGGTGGCGAGGAAAAGCAGCGGCGCATCCGGGCTGCCGCTATCCGGCCCGCGGCGCAGCGCCACTTGGGGCGCATCCGCGCCGCCGTTCGTCTCCAGCGGCGTCACGGGCGGCAGGCCGTTGGGCAGGGTAATGGTCTCCGACGGCAGACCGGCCACCAGGGCGGGCAGGTCGTCGTCCACGACAATGTCCACAATGGACGACGGGTCATCGGTGCTCATGCCAAAGAAGGGCCGCCGGCTGCTGATGGTGAGCCAGCCGCCGTTGTTGATGTAGGCCAGCATGGCGTCCAGGTCGGCCAGACCCGGCCCACCGTTTTCATAGCCGCCGCTGCTCCAGATCACCCATTTGTACTTGCCCAATTCGGCAATGGCGGGGGTGCCCTGGCTCAAGGTAGCCCAGAGCGCGGGTTGGAAACCGGCCTGCGCCAACGCGGTGAGGTAGGTATCGGCCTCGCTGGCGTCGTTGGGGTTCGCCATGTCGTTATCGTCCACGATGAGGATCGACGTGGACGGCTCGGCCGCGGCCGCCGGTGTGGGCGTCGCGAGCCCTTCGGGCGCGGCGGCGGGGGTAGGCGTGGCCGTGCCGGCGGCGCTCGCCGGCGGCTCCGGTGCGCCTTCATAGGAACAGACCACCAGGTCGGCCCCCTTGACACACCCGTCATAGTCGCCGCTGAGGAGCCGGTCCACGCCGGCGCGAATCCCGCCGTTGTCGTTGCCCAGAACGGCCACCAGCCGGTGCTGATCCGCCAGTTGGACTTGGGCGATGATCACGGTCTGGCGCGCCAGCAGCCGCAAACCGTCGTTCGTCTCCAGATAGACGATGGGCTGCGGCGCGGGTGTGGGGGTAGCCTCCGGCGTCGCGGTGACGGGCGTAGGCGTGGCCGCGGGCGCGGTGGCTGTGATCTCCAGCGAGCCGGTGATTTCTTGGGTCGCGTCCACGGCAGGCGCGTCCGCGGACGGCCCGGCGACCAGCGGGACGCCGGCGAACGGCGGCGTAGCGGTGGAGCGGCGTTCGCTGCGGCGCACGACGGCCGCGGGGCCGTCTTCCGGCAGCGGCGTGGGCGTGACATCGTCGGGCGTGGGGGTGGCCGCCGGTTCCGGCGTGACCTCGACGCGGCGGAAGCCCAACCGCCGCAGCAACGTGGTCTGCTCGTCGATCATGCCAAAGTCGGCCAGCACGAACAGGTCAAAGTCAAGCGTGCTCGTGCCCGGCTCCAGTGTTTCGGTGAGCAGCGAAGTGCCCGCCAGCGCCAGTTCACGGCCGGAAGCTTCCAGCGCGGCCTGGACCCGCGAGCCTTCCAACAGAATCTTGGCGTCCACCGCCTCGGCGTTGCCAAAGATCAGCGCAACGCGCTTGCCCAGATAGGCGGGGAAGTCGGTCACGGTGTCGCTGCGTTCGGCCGCGGCCAAGAAAGCCGCGATATATTCCACCAGTTGCAGATTCTCGTGACGCTCCACATAGGGCGCGGTCATCACGTCGAAATCGCTCAGCGCCAGCACGCGGCCGGCGGTCCCCCGGCTTTGCAAACCGGCGATGGCGACGGTGGTGAAGCTGGTCACCCCGGCGCGCAGACTGCTCAGGGTAGTGGCGGCGCTCCGCACCTGCGGCGTGACCTCGCCGCTGATGCTGCGCGCGCCGTAGAGCGCAATGCGCTTGTTGACCAGCCGCGTGGCCTGGTCCAAATATTCGCCCAGGAAGATGAAGGTGAAGTTGCCGTCGTTGTCGGTGGTGTCGTAGAGGTAGTCGTCGTTGAAGACTACACCAAACGGCTCGCCCAGATTGTTGATGTCTTGGGCCAGGTCGCCTTCTACATCGGGGTCACTGATCAGCAGCAGATGGCCGCCGTCGGCGACAAACCGCTCCACCAGCGCGATCTCCGCCGGGGACCACAGGAAAAAGGGGCTGGCGATGATCAGGGCGCTGGCCCCGTCCAGCAGATCGGCCAGGTCTTCGGACTGGTCGGGGAAATCCAGGTAGGAAGTCAGCGACAGGATATCCACGTCGGAGATCCAGAAGCGCATTCCCAGCCCCCGGCGCGCCAGGGCTGCGGCCAACGGCTCAAACTGGCTGCGATTCAGCCGGTTGCCGTGAGCCATGTCGACGACGACCGGGCCGGGACGCATGTCCTGGCTGGCTAAGAGCGCCTCGGCGACCAGCGGCATGGCGGCGGCGGTGGGGACGGGCGTGGCCGCGACGCTGGTCAGCGGCACTTGGCCCACAGGATAGGGCCGGTTGTTATAGCCCCAAACGACCGTCCGCACGAACCACGGGGTCAGCAACAACACCAGCCCCACGGCGGCGACGATCAGGCGTTGGAACAGCAGGCGCATTAGGAACCCTCCCCAGGCGTGACAGGTGCGGGTGTGCCCGCAGGCAGTGGGTGCGGCGCGGCCTCGCGCAGACGCAGCATGTGGTCCACGACCGCCGAGTTCTCCTGGACGCCGGGCAGGGCCAGACGGCTATCCAGCAAGAAGACGGCTTCGGGCGGGGCGGTCTCGACCATCGTCTTCACCGCCGCCACGTATTCGGCCGTGCCGGTCCTGCCGAAGTCGAAATAGTCCAGCAAGTCCACCACGGCATAGCGGCGCAGACCGGCTAGCTCGCTCGCGCCCAGGATGGCGTCGGTGCGCCCGCCCTCGGCGTCGATCAGCCCGACGGCGACTGCCTCACTGCCCAGATAGATGCGCGCCTCTTCGATGGTGCGCTTATCCAACCGCAGCGGGTTGACGGGCGAATTGAGCCGCTGCGCCATCACATTGTTGACAAAGGCTTCGGCTACCAGATCCAACTGGTAGATGCGGTCAAAACGGCTGCCGCCGGCCAGCTTATAGGGGCCGCTGCTCAGTTCGTCGGACGTCAAGTAGGGGTCGGACGGACGTGCGCCGCGCGTGCCGATATTGCCGATGTAGGAGCTGGCCGGCGCATAGATGCGGCTGCCCGCGGCAGCCATGTAATAGCCGCCGCTGAGCGCCTGCCCATCCACCACCACGACCAGGGGCTTTTCGGCGCGCAGCCGCAACATGGTATAGAAGATGCTCTCGCTGCTGGTCGCCAACCCGCCGGGGCTGGAGACTTCGATTACGACGGCGGCGATGCGGGGGTCCTGGCGGGTCTTTTCCAGCAAGTCCACCAACAGCGAAGAGGTAGTCAGGTCGATCACCGCGTCAAAGCGGACGACGCCGATCAGCGGTTGGGGCGCGGCCCAGCGGCCCACTCCCAGCCCGGCGACCAGACAGACGATCACCACGCCCGCCCAGGCCCAATACTCCCATCGTTTCATACCCAGTCCTTTATCCTCGGGGGACAACCGTCCCCGCGGCAAGCGTGACGGTCCAATTCTGTGTAGTCGGCGGCGTCGTGTAGGAGACACAAACGGCCCCGCAAAAGGGGCCATACGACGCCTGGGCGCATACACGCCCATCATCTATGGAGAGGCCGGAAGGGGGGCTAGGATACGCTCAGTCGCGGGGTGCGGGACCAAGAAACGGAGCCGCCCTGCACGTCGGTGCAGAGCGGCTCCAGGTCTGGAAAGGAGTAAGTTACATGGAAAATTCTGTCATTCCGAGCCGCAGGCGAGGAATCTCTCTGCTCCGGCGGCCCGTGCGGGGTGACAGCCTGCGATCACCCACCGGCCAAGAAGGCGTCGATGGCGTCCTTGCCGATGCGATACTGAGCGCCAATCTTGCGCGCCTTGAGTTCGCCGCTGTCGATGATCGCCTGGACATCTTCCGGCGTGACCTTGAGATAGGCCGCGGCCTCTTCCAGCGTCATCACACCGCCGGGCCCGGCGGCGGCAGCCGGCGCGGCCGCGGGTTGCTGCGGCTGTTGGGGCTGCATCGCGCCGGCCATGGCCTGCGAGATCATCCCGGCCATGCCTGCGCCCATGCCGATACCGGCGCCCAGGCCCAGCCCTTCGCCCGTACCGCCGCCGGCCTTGGCCGCGTCGCCCATGGCCTGCGCCGCCTTGTACTTCATGTAGGCGTCCAGGTTGCCGATCGCGCCCATGCTGGCCCGCTCGTCGATGGCCTTGGCCGTCTCGTCGGTCGGGTTGATGGAGACGACCATAAACTGCTTGAGCGCGATGCCCATGGCGGCAAAGTCGTCTTGGACCTTGGCGCGCATCCCCCCGCTGATCTCGTCGAAGAGCTGGGGCAGGTCAAAGATGCTCTTCATGTTTTCGCCCAACACATCGGTCAGGCGGCTGATGACCGCGTTGCGCAGATAGTCTTCGATCTGCGCCGTGGAATAGACGCCCTGCGTGCCGACGATCTTGTCCACGAACATCTTGGGGTCGGACACCTGCATGGTATATTGGCCGAAGGCGCGCAGGCGCACCAGGCCCAAGTCGCTGTCGCGCAGGCTGATGGGCTGGGGCGTGCCCCACTTGAGGTCGGTAAACTCGCGCATGTTCACAAAGTACGCTTCGGCGGTGAACATGTCGTTGCCGCCCGTCACCAACCGCAGCAGCCCGGACAAGATGGGCAGGTTGGCCGTGGTGATGGTGTGGCGACCGGCGGGGAGAACGTCCAGCGATTTGCCGTCCCGGTAAAAGACGGCGCGTTGGCTCTCGCGGACGATCACCTGGCTGCCCAGGCGGAAGTCACCGGAGCCGACCTCCGGGACGCGGGCAACCATTTCGTTAGGCCCTTGATTGGGGGCTTCGATGACGTCAATAATCCGTGCCATTGTCGTGGTTCCTCCTTCAGACAAGCGACTCAAATGATGCAAGACGGTGAGACGGGCGACCGCGCCGGGTCGCGCCGCCGGTTAGTTCTCCGGGTTGCCCGGCCCCGGCTCCGTGGCGCGGACATAGTTGGGGTCGCGCAGCAGGTCGGGCGAGAGCACGGCGTCATGGCGCTTGCCGTAGAGCGTATTCAGCCCGGACACCAGGTCGATCAACTGGCGCACACTCTGGCCGATGTCGCCATTGTCTTCGACGGCCGTGCGGAGGTTCTGGATCGCGGTCCGCACGTCAGCGACACGCTCGGCGATCATCTGGTCGAAGCGCTGTAGCGCATTCAGTTCCGCCGCGCCGATCTGCACCGGATCAAAGAGACCGGCGTAGCCATAGGCAGCGGTGCGGATGCGGTCGACCAACAACTGCAATTTCTGGACAGCCGTGTCCACGTTGTCCATCCAGAGCAGCCCCTTGCCTTCCAAGAGCAACAGTTGGACGGAAAGCAGGGACTGTTTCAGTTCCTCAAGTTCACCGGCGATCAACTCGCGCAGGCGTTTGTCTGCGTCGCGGCGCAGCTCTTTGTCCACATACCCGCTAATTCCCGGCAGCCCCTTGAGCAGGCGTTCGAGAAAGTTCATGCGGTCTTTGGCGGCGTCAACAAATTGGTCGGACATCCCTACCCTCCTGATCGTTGCTTAGAATGCAACCTTCGATAACCGGCTGCGCCTGCTGCGTCGCCGGAGCAACTCCCCGGTCCTTACGCGTCGGCGGTCGCGGCCGCGGCGCGTTTGGTCAGGAACACTTCACTGCCACAATACGGGCAAACAATCAGCCCCTTGCCGGCGAACTGCAACTCGCCGCCGCAGTTGGGACACTTACGGCCGTCGGTCAGATTCTGGCTTTCCACGCTGTAGAGCAAGCCCTTTTCCCAGTTGATCGCGCCGCTGAAAAGCTGTTTGCCCACCAGCCCGCGGATCATGTCTTCCACCTGGTCGCGGGGCTGCTGCAATTCGGCGACCAACTCGCCGATGGTCACTTGGCCCTGGGTCAGCACGATGTTCAGAATCTTGCGCTCTTGCTGGACCGCGGCAAACTGCGTTTGTTCGGCGCTGCCGGAGCGAAACAGATAGCCGCCCACGCCAAAGATGGGCGTCAGCACGATCAACGCCAGGACAATCGCCAGCACCATCCCGCCGCGCGAGGTCTCCTCCGTCATCAGGGCCGTGCCGGCCCACGCGGCGAAGGCCAAGAAGAGCAGCGCGCTCCCTGCCATCAGGCCAATCCCCACGATCCGTCCGCCACCAATCATGACCGGCTCCTCCTGTTCATGTGGTTGGGAAAACGATGCTCGTCTGCAAGACGCCGGTCACGCGTCTCCGGTTCCCAAGTGTTAGCGGAAGCCACCGCCCCCCCCCCCCCCCCCCCCCCCCCCCCCCCCCCCCCCCCCGCCACCCCCCCCCC
>CAYJQA010000311.1:1725-7011 GCA_964372065.1 uncultured Litorilinea sp. | reverse complement strand
ACCAGCGTCAACCGCGACGAACAGGCCGACGGCGGCGCGTGGGTCTTTGCCGAAAGCATCTACTGGATTCGCCGCCTGCAGCCCGGCTGTTCGATTGAAGTGCTGATCCCGGACTTTCGCGGCGATTGGACCGCGCTGGCCGCAGTCATGGAGGCGCAGCCGGAGATTCTCAACCACAATACCGAGACCGTGCCCCGGCTCTATCGCACGGTCCGCCCCCAGGCCAAGTACATGCGCAGCATGGAGCTATTGCAGCGCGCCAAGGCGCTGGACCCGCAGGCCCTCACCAAATCCGGCATCATGCTTGGGTTGGGCGAGCAGTGGGACGAGATTCTCCAGGTCATGGACGACCTGCGCGCCCACGATGTGGACATCATGACCATCGGCCAGTACTTGCAGCCAAGCCGCTTCCACCTGCCCATCGAGCGTTATGTCACGCCCGACGAGTTTGCCCGCCTACAGGAGGAGGGTGAAGCGCGGGGCTTCAAGTGGGTTGAGAGCGGGCCGTTGGTCCGCAGTAGTTATCACGCCGACGGCCAGGCGCACCTCATCCTGCGCACGGACGTCGCGCGGCAAAACTGACACCGGTCAGCCCGTGCCGAACTGACGGTCGCCCGCGTCGCCGAGACCGGGCCAGATGAAGCCGGGGGGAACGCCGTCGGCAGCCGTGGTGAGCCGTTCGTCGATGGCCGCGATATGGATGTCGACGTCCGGATGGTGGTGCTGTAGGGCGGCGATGCCTTCCGGCGCGGCGATTAGCCCGACGAACTTGATCCGGTTCACACCCCAGCGTTTGAGCACATCCACCGCGGCCGTGGCCGATCCGCCGGTAGCCAGCATGGGGTCGAGGATGAGACACAGGTCCACCCTGGGCGATACAGGTAGCTTGTTGTAATACTCCACCGGGCGTAGGGTTTTTTCGTCACGGTAGAGGCCCAAGTGCCAGACCTCCGCCTGCGGCAACAGCCGCCACGCCCCTTCGACCATGCCCAGCCCAGCGCGCAGGATCGGTACCAGGCCGACCTGCTCCGCCATCGTCGCCCCGCGGGTGGTGGTGAGCGGCGTGTGGACCGGCTCTTCGACCAGGGGCAGGTCTTGCGTGGCCTCATAGACCAGCATCATCGCCAGCTCGCCGGTGAGTTCCCGAAACTTCTTGGGCTCCGTTTCCCAGCGCCGCAGCAGGCTCAACTTGTGACGAGCAAGCGGATGCGTAGACGGAAAGACGTTGCGCGAGCTCATGGGTAGCGCTCCAGTTGCGTGCCGCCCGGCCGTACGCGCCGGGCGGAAAAGACAAAACGGGCCGGCCCATGTGGGGCGGGCCGCCCCATTAACACTCGATGGGGCGCGTGGGGCGGGTGCGCCGCGCCCATCGGTACACCTCTTGGTGGCACGACAGGCACAGCGTGGCGTCCGGCTTCACTTCCAGACGCTCCGCCTCAATTGGCTTGCCGCACCGTTCGCAGACGCCATAATGGCCTTTATCGATGGACCGCAGCGCCGACTCGATATCCTGAACTTTGCGCTCCAACACGGCGATCAACGCCGCGTTCTTCTCTCGCTCGAAAATCTCGGCGTCGCCTTCATCCGGCTCCACATCGACTTCGGCCTGCATCAATTCGCGCAGATTCTCAAGCTCGGTAGCGATCTGGTCGCGTTCCGACTCCAACTTGGCCTTTTCTTTCAGCACCAACTCAGTCTGTGACATCACAATCCTCCTATTGCGAGCAGCAAGAGCCTCCGCGAATCGCAAACGCGACAACGGACGCCCTGGCCCGCTATACCGATACAGCAGCTTGAGCCTGCGGCCAGGCGTCAAAGGTTAGACAGGTTATAGCAGCTTTTCGCGATTGCGTCAAACCCGCTCTTTGGGTGATCTTGAGCCCTTCGTTCGCGGACGGCGCGCTGATTGGGGTATAATCATCATTGACAGAACAAACGTGCAGACGGACCAGCGGGGCATAGCCATTCCATGACAGATGAACGCACCTATGGCGGGCGGCCAACCAAGCCCACAGGCGCCGGTCAACCCGGCGAAAAGCGCACGATCTCCGGCGAAGAGCAGTCCGGCGAAAAGCAGATCGACTATGCGCTGCGCCCGCGTACACTCAAGGAAATG
The DNA here is from genome assembly GCA_964372065.1 of uncultured Litorilinea sp. Lineage (GTDB taxonomy): Bacteria > Chloroflexota > Anaerolineae > Caldilineales > Caldilineaceae > QEUY01. Next base: position 4,895 of record CAYJQA010000311.1, on the reverse strand, counting down.
ATCGGCCAGCCCGCCCTGCGCGACAAGATGCAAGTATTGGTGGAGGCCGCGCGCCGGCGCGGCGACGCCCTCGACCACGTGCTGGTCTACGGCCCGCCCGGTCTAGGCAAGACCACGCTCAGCCACATCCTTGCCAACGAGATGGGCGCCAACGTCAAAGTGACGGCGGGACCGGCCATCGAGAAGGCCGGCGACCTGGCCGCCATTTTGACCAACATCCACAAGGGCGACGTCCTCTTTATCGACGAGGTACACCGCCTGGGGCGCGCCATCGAGGAAATCCTCTACCCCGCGATGGAGGACTTCTCGCTCAATATCATTGTGGGGAGCGGCCCCGGCGCGCGCAACATCCAGCTCCCGCTGCCAAAGTTCACCGTGATCGGCGCGACCACGCGCCTCGCGCTGCTCAGTTCGCCGCTGCGGGCGCGCTTTGGCGTCGTCGAACGCTTCGATTTCTATGCGATAGATGACCTGCAGGAGATCGTCTTGCGCGCCGCGACGCTCCTGCAAGTGCCCATTGACGCCGCGGGCGCATGGGAGATCGCACGGCGCAGCCGCGGCACGCCGCGCGTCTCCGTGCGGCTGCTGCGCCGCGTGCGTGACTATGCGCAGGTCCGCGCCAACGGGAGCATCGACCATCAGGTCGCCCTTGACGCGCTCCATCTCATGCTCGATATCGACAAATTGGGGTTGGACGACTTGGACCGCCGCGTGCTCGATGCGCTGGTCAACAAGTTCGGCGGCGGGCCGGTGGGGCTGGAAACGCTGGCCGCCAGCATCAGCGAAGAGGCCGACACCATCATGGATGTGGTCGAGCCCTATCTCTTGCAGTTGGGCTTCCTGGACCGCACCCCGCGCGGCCGCGTCGCCACGCGCGCCGCCTATGCCCATATGGGGGTGGACTATCCGGAGCAGCCGGCCCAGCCCAACCTATTTGGCTAGCGGCAGCGCGTACGCCGCGTGTAACCGGCTCAGGTTGGCGCGATGTACGGCCCAGCCGTGGTCGGTGCGTCGATCCGCGGGCAGCAGCGTTTCGGCTATACGCAAAAGCTCCGCAAGCTCGCCGCCGCGCTGAGCGATGGGCGCCACGGTCCGCTGCAGCGCGTTGAGATAGGCCACATCCTCCGCCAACCGGCGCATCGCCGCCGGCGTTTCCCGTTCGAGGCTCCCCACCTGCGGAATCAGCAGTTGCAGCTTGCGCTGCTTGATCAGCCGCGCCAACAGCCGCAGCGTCTCCAACTCCTCCGCGCCGTCACTCCCCGTCGCCAACGCCGGGACCGTCACCTCACTGCCAAAGCGCCCGCTGCACAGAACTCCTAGCGCGGGCAGATGCACCACCGCGCCCACACTCTGCGTGTACAGGTCCACGAAGTGCTCGCCGATACGCAGGTGCGCTACCCCGCCGGGCAGCGTCTCCAGCAGCGGCACTGCCGCCGCGGTCGCTTCGCCTGTGAAAAGCGCCGCTACCCGCCCTGCCAGCCGAAAGCGCGTCGCCACATCGGCGGGCGGGTCGATCAGTAGCAGTTGGTCGTCCTGGCCGCCCGGTGCGCCGCGCCCCATCACAAACAGCGTATGGCACGCCGGTTCCCCCTCCGAAAAGAGTTCGAGCAACGCATAGACTTGGGTGATCTTGCTTGGCTTGCCCGGCGCGCTGTCTGCCAGGACGATGCTGCTAGTCGGCGGCATGGGGAACTGACGGCGCGGGCAGTAGGCCCGCCGCTTGCAGGCGCGCGGCGAGTTCCTGCGGCAGATCGGCCACCACGATGTCGCCGTCCGGCAGGATGTAAATCTCCGTCTCCACCGGCCAGGCGACGCCGGCGACCGGTTCAGTCGTCTTGGCCGATCTGCAGGTGCAGTTCGGGGTCCTGTTCATAGTATTCGCTCGTATGCTCGGTGTGTTCCACCTTGCCCAACTGCTCCAGCACCGCGCTCAACTGGTCACAGGCAGCGCCCTTCACACCCTTGATGGTGTATTCGATGCGGCCGTCGGGCAGGATGGTGATCTCGATCTCTTGGTGTGACATTTAGGTCGCCTCCTTGGGGTCAGGCCCAGCGGCGCACGGTCAGCCGGATTACCTGATCGCGCCCTGTCGCTTCTTCGACTAGCTCAAAGCCCGCATCCTCGGTGGCTTGGCGCACGCTCTGATACGCATAGCGCTGTTGGATCTGCTGCACCTTCGGGCGAATGACGGCCATCTGCATGTCGTCGCCGATGACCTCATACGAACCGTCGGCGGTCTGCCGCAGCCCGAACTTGACGTGCCGCGTCTGCACGACCAACGGCACGACCCCGGCAAAGCCGCTCCACACATGCACGAAGCGTTCATTCTCGCGATAGTCGAGCTTCAGGTCATCCAGCGCCCGCTTGAGCAGGGCAAGGTCGCGCAACTGGGTCTGCACCTTCACAAACTTGGACATAGCTCCTCCTCACATCCATCACGAACCAGGCGCGGCGTATGCCTGGGCCAGTAACTCCACCGTATGCAGCACAGGCAACGGACGCCCGCGCTGCGCCAAGTGCGCGCTAATCTGCGTGATGCAGCCGATATTGCCGGTGACAATCAACTCCGCGCCCGACGCCAAGATCGCGTCGGCCTTGCGCCCGCCCAGCGTGCGCGCCAGCTCCGGCTGCTCCAAATTGTAAGTCCCCGCCGAGCCGCAGCACAATTCCGCTTCGGCGATCTCCACCACGCGCAGGTTGCCGATGGCGGCGAGCAGCCGTCGCGGCGGCTGCGTCACCCGCTGGGCATGGGCCAAGTGACAGGCATCATGATAGGCCACGGTCAGCGCTTGTGGCAAGGGCGGCGGTGCGATCAGCCCCAGCCGGTCCAGGAAAACCGTCACGTCGCAGCTCTTCTCGGCAAAGGCACGCGCCGTATCCACCGCATCGTTACCCGCGAACAACAGGCCGTATTCGTGGATGCCGGAGCCGCAGCCCGCCGCATTGGTGATGATGGCATCTACGTCGTCCGGGAACAGGGCAAAGTTACGCCGGGCCAACGCGCGCGCCTGGCGCTCCTCGCCGGTGTGCAGCGCCAACGCGCCACAGCAGCCCTGGTTTTTGGGAATCACCACCTCGACGCCGTTGCGAACCAGCACCTCGATGGTGGCCCGGTTGATGGACGGCGACAACACCTGTTGTACGCATCCGGCCAGCAGCGCCACCCGGC
>CAYJQA010000311.1:0-1715 GCA_964372065.1 uncultured Litorilinea sp. | reverse complement strand
ACTTCGGGCAGTTCGTCCAGGGGCGGCACCTCGCTCGGCAGCAGGTCCAGCATCGCGCCCAGCTTGTCCGGCAGCAGATGTTGGAGCGGCTTCACCAGGTTGCCCGTCAAGGCGGCCATACGAAACACGGCCGGATACGGCAGCGTCTGGTTGATCATCAGCCGGGTCAGGCGATCCCCCGCAGACCGCTTGCGCTTCGGCTCGGCCTGGGCGCGGAACGGGGCCAGCAGTTCGCCGTATTCTACGCCTGACGGGCACGCCGTGACGCACGCCACACAGCCGAGACAGCGGTCCACATAGGGCAGCACCTCCTCCAGCGGCAGGTTGCCCTCCAGCGCCTCTTTCATCAAGATGATGCGCCCACGCGGCGAATCCATCTCCTCGCCCAAGACCTTGTAGGTGGGGCAGGCCGATAGACAGAAGCCGCAATGGACACAGCGGTCAATGGCTGCGGTCATGGCCGGACCTTGGGGGCCAAGCGCGGAAAGCTCAATCGCGTGCTGCATAGCGGCTCACTTGTAGTCGAGAAAACGGTGGTTGGGGTCAAGCGCCTGGCGGATGCGCCCGGTCAATAGCGACTCCGGCGCACGACCGATGATGGGCTGTTCTGGCGCGCCACGCACGACCAGCCCGGCCAGCCCTTGACCGGCCAACAGATCATGCAGGCCGGCCAGCGGCCCCGGCCACGCAATCCACACAAGATTGCCGCCGACCCCATAGCGCCGGGCCGCGCCGGTTTGGGCCAGCGCGGCGTCCAGGGCAGGCAGGCTCGTGGGCGTCGTCGCCGTCTTGACCAGCGCCGCGCCGTCCGTCGCCCACAGGAATTCGCGCTGCTCCTCCCAGAACGCCGCCTCTTGGTCGTCCGCCAGACGGGTCCCCGCCCCCAGCACGCGGGTCAGCCGGGCCAACCGCTCTGCCAGCGCCGCCGGTGCGCCGCCCATGCGTGCATACACCGCCACGCCCTCCGCCTGCGGCACAATATCGAGGGCTTCCAGATCATACGGCCCTTGCATCACCGGGACCAGCGCGGCCAGTGCAGCCGCCAGGGTTGGCCGCTCGACGCAGAGCGTGGCATACGCCGCCGGTGCAGGAAACACCTTGAACGATGCCTCGACGACGATCCCCAGCCGCCCCAGGCTCCCCACCATCAGCTTGGATAGGTCGAACCCGGCCGCATTCTTGACGACCTTGCCGCCGCTGCGTACAAGCTGCCCCTGCCCATCCACGACCCGCACACCCAGAATAAAGTCGCGCAAGCCACCGTAACGATAGCGCCCCGAGCCGCTCAGCCCCGCCGCAATCGCGCCGCCCAACGTCGCGCCCGCGGCCACCAGGGGCGGGTCAAACGGCAAATACTGTCCGTGCTCGGCCAGCGCCTGGCGAATGTCGGCTAAACGCGTGCCTGCCCGCGCGGTAAAGGTGTACTCACCCGGTTCGTACTCCACAATTCCGGTGAGCTTCGTGAGGTCCACCCGCGTGGCCGCCGCGGCCCCATAGAGGCCGCGCTTAGTCCCCGCGCCCACGGGCAGCAGCGTCGCACCCTCGCACACGGCTTCTTGCACTTCGGCTGGCGAGACCGGCCGCACCGCCGGTTGGTCCGTTGTGATGGTCGTCATACGCGACTGATCACCCCCATCGCCTCGAGTGGATGCGGGTTATACTTGGCTGCGCCGCCATCAGCGGCGGGGACCATCTTGCCCCGGATGGCACGCTCC
>CAYJQA010000310.1:0-7024 GCA_964372065.1 uncultured Litorilinea sp. | reverse complement strand
CACCCTATGTGGACTGGTTCTATATCCACGACTGGCCGCTTTCGCCCTATCCGCGGGACGGCGAGACGTCCATCAACTACGGCGCGTGGTGGGGGCTGCCCGCGCTGCCCAAACTCAACGTGGCGAACCCCGGCGTGCGCGCCTATCTGCTGGAGGCGGCGGCCTTCTGGATCGACTTCGGCGTGGACGGCTGGCGGTTGGATGTGGCCGAGGAGATTAAGGACGAGAGCTTTTGGCAGGAGTTCCGCCGCGCGGTGAAACAGGCGAATCCCGATGCGTACTTGGTGGGCGAGATTTGGCACGAAGCGCCCGACTGGCTGCGCGGGGACCGCTTTGACGCGGTGATGAACTATGTGTTGGCGCGGGCCGCGCTGGGGTTTTTCGGCGCGGCGACCCTGCGCACCGACTACAAGCCGGGCGGCTTTACGCTGGAGCCGCTGCGCGCCCAGGAGTTCGCCCACGCGGTCGAGCACAGTCTAGCCTTACATGACTGGGAGATTGTGCAGGCGCAACTCAACTTGATGGACAGCCATGACACGGCGCGCACGCTGTGGACCGTGGGCGGCGACGAGAGCGCCTTGCGCCTTTGCACGCTGATGCAGATGACCCTGCCCGGCGCGCCCTCCATCTACTACGGCGACGAGATCGGTATGACGAGCGCGACCGACCCGGAGTGCCGCGCTGCTTTTCCGTGGCAGGACCGCAGCCAATGGAATCTGGACTTACTCCAGTTCTTCCGCCGGGCGGTGGCGCTGCGGCGGGCACATCCTGTGCTGCGGACGGGCACGGTGCAGACGCTCTATGCCGACCACGGCGTCTATGCCTGTCTGCGCGCCGATGGCGGGGACGCCGCGGTGGTGGTCTATAACACGCGGCAGACGCCGGTGCGGATGGAAATGACCCGGCTGGGTGCATGGGAAGGCAAGCCGTTCACCGGGGTGTGGCACGGCGGGCAGCATGTGGTCCGGCAGGGCACGCTGCATGATCTGGAAATCCCCGCGCGCGATGCACTCGTGCTGGTGCATAAAATAGTGGCTTGAACTCATGCCAGTATGAATGGTCGGAGCTATTACCTATCCAGAGTACCAATTCGTACGATCTCGAGCGCAATGCTGCTATTATGAGTGGCATGACGTCGTAAGGCCGGAGGGGCGAGGGAATCCGTCACCATGAGCAGGGGTCGAAATAAGCGAAAGCAGAAATCAAGGGGACAAGCTAAATACAGCGATCATCAACGACGGCGGGCGGGCATTGGTATCAAATATCAGCAGATTTCGCCGCTATTTGGAGGAATGTCAGATGAGGAGATAGCCGATCACCTTAGATCTCTAGGAGAGGAATCCGACAGTCAATATCAACTGTCTCTCCAAGAATTGGAGGACACCCTATCTGCTTTTGATCCACTCCTCTTGCTTTCACTTTTCTCGTATTACGGGCTTACCACCTCTGGTGCAAATGATCCAGAACTGACTCAGGTTGAGCCTATTCTTCAGCACCATGTTGAGCTAGTTCAAGCGCTCCTTCTTAAGCAACACCAGAACGGATTTGGCTTTAGGCCGGCTATGCCGCCCGACTTTGAACATGTCAGAAGCTTGGTTCACACGATATCAAGAGCATTCATCTTCCGGCGTTTTGCTGGACTTGATTTGAACCTTTCCCAACAACACAGTAAGCGTCTCTTTGTCCGGGACTCGATGAGAGTTGACACTCAGGCCATTCGTAACTGGGGCTACCCACAGCAAATCATGGCTGTTACGGCGGGGCTATTTTCGCCACTTGACCATGAAATCGAGAGGCGCACAGGCGTTAGGGTGACCTATCTGCTCACGATGCTCAATAAGGTCACTGGCCTAATCGAGGAGAGGATCAACTCGCACCTTTACCTACTTGTCCCTATGGTTCGGGCCAAGACTCTCGAAGTCATGGTACAGGAATACTGCCAAGCTTTTCCTGACCTTCAGTCCGAACCAGACGAGCTATATCGCACTCTTAGGAAGCATCACTTCGGAGTTGACCAAGCCAAACTGATGCTGATTAGTCATAGTGACCTGCGCCTAAGCGACATATTTACCCTGACACTGGACGATTTTGTTAATGCGTACCCCGTCACAATTGAGGCTGAGTCTGTTAGGGCAATTCTTACGTTGTGGTCGCTAACATTTGGCGATTTGGCAGAGCAGACTTCCGAACACTTCTTCATGAATAATCCTATCTGGGAGCGACCGCTTATCGACTTGGGTGAGGATCGATTCTTCTGGCCTATCCCCTCGATATTCTTGAGCTTTTGTACAGAACTCATGGTGCAAGTCATTGAACCTTTTCCGGACCTTATCGCAAGACACGAAACGTGGCGTGGGAAGTATCTTGAAAATGAAGTGGAACGTCTGTTTGGCTCTGCTATGCCTGCCGCAAAGATCTACCGGGGTAACCAATGGCAGGATGTAACCACAGGCAAGTTGTTCGAGAATGATTTGGCAGTTCTAGTCGATACGCACCTGATCATTGTAGAAGCCAAATCTGGGAGGATGCCTGCGTCTGCTCGACGTGGGGCTGAATCAAGTCTGGAAAATGGTATAGACGAGTTGGTTGTTAAAGCGTCGCGACAAGCAAATCGATTCGCTGAGTATCTGCAGAAGAACCCAGGCATTCATCGGTTTTCGACGCGAGCAGGGAGAATCAATGAGATTGATACATCAGAGGTCCGTGAGGTAATCCGCCTTAACATCACCCTTGAACCAATCGGTATGTTACAGACACGTCTGCCCGAGTTTCAAGCGGCAGGTTATATTCCTTTGGACGTCGACCCTGTACCAAGCCTACTTCTGACAGACTTACAGACTGTTTTCTACATTCTTGAAACCACTTGTGAGAAGCTTCACTATTTGCGGAGAAGAGCACAGCTTGAGAAGAAGGCCGACTATTTTGCTGATGAACTTGACTTGCTAGCACTCTATCTGGATACGGGATTCAATCTTGGTGATACTGAAGCGAATGCAACTCTTATGCTTAGTACGCTCTCCAAGACTCTTGATCCCCACCTCATGCGTGAATGGACTCAAGAAGATACACCAAAACCGCAGCATAATCTGACGCAATGGTGGAAGGATATCATAGAGTATATTGAGGAGCGAAAGCCGCCCCGTTGGACCGAAATCGGCTATATGCTCTTGAACGTAGCCTATAAGGATCAAGTTGGTTTTGAGCGCAGATTTGCCCAGGTACAGAAGACGGTCCGAAAACACTGGCAGATGCCGGGGCACAAGAACAACACGATCCTCCTTTACGGTCCTGAATGGAGGCGCGAGGCATTGGTTGGAGTTGCCTACAAAGAAATCGATTCTAGGGAGAGAAATCGACTGATGTCAAACACTGGTGGCTATGCTATGGAGGAAGCACCGGCAAGTCAAGCCCTTATTATTGGTATCGACGTCGACAGACCCCATTACCCGTACAATGTAGTGGCCTGCACCCATAAGAACGAAGGCGATCTAGTGGCATAGCTACGGGACAAATCCGCAGTCCCGAGCAAGTGAAATCGCCATTCCGTTAGGGCATCTGCTCATATGATCATGCCCGGAAAAGTCAACATGCTAGTCATGACAAAGTCTGCGGGTCACATTGCAGCATTGACATAAAAGGGAGCCAATGCCGAGCGTCAAGGTCATCGTCAATCCACATGCCGGGCAAGGGGCAGGGGCGCAGATCAAGGACAAGGTGGCGCGGGCGCTGCGGCGCGCCGGGGTCGCGTTCGACCTGGACGAGACACGCGCGCCGGGCGATGCGATGGCCTGGTCCGCGTCGGCGCGCAGCGCCGGCTACGAGACGATCTTGGCGGTGGGCGGCGACGGCACGGTCAACGAGGTGATTAACGGGCTGGTGCAGGCGACGCCGGAAGGGGAAATCGTGCGGCGGCTGGCGATCTACCCGCTGGGGACGGGCAACGACCTGGCGTGTATGGCGGGCTGCCCCACCGACCTGGACACGATCGCACAGCATATTGTGGCGGGGCCGCACAAGCTGATCGACGTAGGACGGGCGACGCTGCACGGGCCAAGCCGCCAGTTGGTGCGCTATTTCGGCAATAACATGGGGCTGGGCTTCGAGGCGCGGGTGACGCTGGAGAGCTACCGGCTGCGCTGGGTGGCGGGCGCAATTCGCTACTATGTAGCCGCGCTCCAGGCGCTGCGCAGCTATCCGTCGCCCTATGTGGAATTGAGCTGGGAAACGCCCGACGGCAAATGGGAGCGGCGCGCGCAAAAGACGCTGCTAATCTCGGTAGGCAACTCGGCGCGCACCGGCGGCGCGTTCTATTTGGTCCCGGATGCGTTGATGGACGACGGGCTGTTTGACATCGGCGTGACGCGGCCGGTCTCGCGGCTACGGATTTTGATGCTCATGCCCAAGGCGCTGCGCGGCGCGCACCGCAACGACCCGGCCATCGAACTGACCCGCTGCCGCCGGCTGGAGATGAACTGCCCGGAGACGCTGCCGGTCCACCTGGACGGCGAGGTCGTGATGCACGACGTCCAGAAGGCCAGCATCGACCTGCTGCCAAGCCGGCTGGAAATCGTCCTCTAGTTTCGCCACGCGCCCGACTCTCTGGTATAATCGAAGACCGGGTTAAGGACCCATGCGAGGAGAAGCCCGCTCGCGTGGGTTTTTTTGGCTTTTGCCCGCTGTTGCGCCGGGTGCTATGCTCACCTGTGTAGCCGTTGTTGTGAACGGGGATTTGTCTTGACACGCCAACCCATGCCGACCACCGCCCCATGGCGTTTGGCCGCGACCCGTGCGCTGCGCCGGGTCGGATGGCGGCGCGTGGCAGCGCGGCCCGGTCAGGCGTCGCTACAGGGCGATATGGCGCTCAGCAGCAGCGCCACGATCAATGCGCAGATCTGGTTCAGCCAGTTTCCCTTGCGCCCGACCGCGGCGTGGACGGTGGCGGCCGCGCTCTTGGCCGCGGGCTGGCTCAGCCAACCGGCGGCGTTGGACTGGCGCGAGGTGGCCCTGCTATTGCTGCTGACCGACCCGCTGTGGGGGAGTCTGTGGCGGCTGGCCGCGGGGCGCGAGGAACTGCTCCCGCTGCATGAAGGGGACGCACCGCGCACGGTTTGGCTGCCGTATCTACAAGCGGGGTCGCCGGCGGCGCGGCTGCTGGGGTGGGATGAAAGCGGCGTGCTGCCGCTGGTGCTGCGGGTGGTCTTCCCGACCGCGGCGCTGGCGCTGGCGATTGCCTTGGTGTTAGGGCCGACCGCGATGTGGCTGACCGGCGTCGTGATGATGCTGGGGTTGACCGGGTGGATCCTACGCCACAGCCTGGGCAGGATTCCGGCCACGCTGCACAGCGCGGTGACGATCGCCTTGCCCTGGGCGCTGACGATGGCGCAGATGGGCGCGGCGAACATGGAGTCCGATTGGCACATACTGGCCGCGCTGGCCGGGTTGTGGACGATCCACAACTGGGGCGAAGGGCGCTGCCTGCGCGCCGTCGACGATTGGTTGGGGATCGGGCTGCTGGGATTTGCCGATATTGGATTGGCGACGCTGTTAGTCGCCGCCAAAGCGCCGCTGTGGCTGGCGCTGATGAGCGTGTTATGGCTGCCGACTTGGCTGCTGGTCTATCAGCGGCGGCCCCTGCAACGACTCAATTTCGTCTGGCTGCTGGCGATGCTGGTAAGCGCGCTGGCGCTGGGTTCTGGTCTTTAGTGTAGAGTGAATCGTTAAGAAGGAAGTAAGTTGTGAAAACGACACAAGAATCGGCGCGGGTCGGTGCAGCGCACGACGGCCAGCCTGTGCCCATGACAGAACAGACTAGCGCCGGTGCGGCGGCGCCCATTACGGTGGAGCAGGTGCGCCGCGACCCGGAAGTGGTCGCGTTTGTCCAGGCGGCCGCCGATTCGCTGCGCGCGTTGGGGTATACGGAGCATGGCCAGCGCCATGCCGGGCTGGTCGGTCGCATTGCCGAGAATATCCTGGAGCATCTCGGCTATCCGCAGCGGACGCACGAACTGGCGAACATTGCTGGCTACCTGCATGACGTCGGCAATTTGATTCACCGGGAGAATCACCCGCTCAGCGGGGGCCTCGTGGCCTGGTCAATCCTACGCCGGTTGGGGATGCCCTCGGACGAGTGTGCGACGGTGATGAACGCGATCGGCAATCATGAGGAAGGCCGGGGCACCGCCACGACTGCGATTGCGGCCGCGGTGATCATCGCGGACAAGGCCGACGTTCATCGCAGCCGGGTGCAGAACCCGCGCATGGAGGACTTCGACATCCACGACCGCGTCAACTATGCCACCACGCGCAGCTTTGTGCGGGTGCGGGCCGAGGAGAAGGTCATCGCCCTGGAGCTGGAGATCGACGTGCAATTTGCCCAGGTGATCGAGTACTTTGAGATCTTCCTCTCGCGCATGACGATGGTCCGGCAGGCGGTCGAGTTCTTGGGCTGCAAGTTTCAACTGATCATCAACGACACGCGGGTCTCCTAGCCCGCGACCTCTATCCATACCCAGTGACGAGATAGGATTGCGGGCATGCGATTTGTACGGTTTACGGCGCGGCACAGTGGTCTGCGCGCGGCGTGGTTTGCCCCAAGCTGGGGCGTGATGGACGGCGACCGGGTCTTTGCGTTGGAACAAGCGCCCTATCTGGGCGTGCGCATCAGCGGGGACGCCCAGCCCGTGGACCAGGTCCAGTTGGTAGCGCCGGCGACGCCCTCCAAGTTGGTGTGCGTGGGGCGCAATTACGCCGAACACGCCGCCGAGTTGGGCAACGAAGTGCCGCCGGAACCGCTGATCTTTCTCAAGCCGCCGAGCACGGTGGTCGGTCCCGATGCCCCGGTGGTCTATCCGGCTATCAGCCGGCGCGTCGACCACGAAGGCGAATTGGCGCTGGTGATCGGCAAACGCTGCCGCAACCTGCGGGAAGACGAGGCCGCGGGCGTCATCTTTGGATACACGGTCGCCAACGATGTGACGGCGCGCGACCTGCAGAATAGCGACGGGCAGTGGACGCGCGGCAAGGG
>CAYJQA010000309.1:0-7025 GCA_964372065.1 uncultured Litorilinea sp. | reverse complement strand
TCATACAGCGTCGGCGTCGGCATCTATGAGAAGGCGGTCAAGAACCTGACCCGCGTCCAGCTCGAGATGGGCGGCAAGAACCCCATGATCGTGCTGGACGACGCCGACGTCAACTTGGCGGTCAAGCTGGCGGTCGCCGGCGGCTTCGGGGCCACCGGCCAGGCCTGTACCGCCACGAGTCGCGTGATTGTCGAGCAAGGCATTGCCGACGCTTTTGCCGCCGCGCTGGCCGACGCGGCCCGCCATCTCAAAGTCGGCGACGGTCTGGAGGCGGGCGTGCAGATGGGTCCGGCGGTCAGCGCGGACCAGTTAGAGACCGACCTGGAGTACATCGGCGTCGGTCAGCACGAAGGGGCAAAGCTGTTGGCAGGCGGCGCGCAGGCGAGTGACCAGGGCTTCTTTGTGACGCCGACCGTCTTCGACTTCGTGGAACCCATGATGCGGATCGCCCAGGAGGAAATCTTTGGCCCGGTGATCGGCATCATCCGCGCCCGTGACTTCGACCATGCCGTCGAGACGGCCAACGCCATCGGGTATGGCCTGTCGGCGGGCATCGTGACCAACAACATGCAGCGCGCCTTCCAGTTCGCCAACCGCATCGACGCCGGGGTGGTCAAGATCAACGGACCCACCACCGGCGTCGCGCTACAAGCGCCGTTCGGCGGCTTCAAGCACTCCAGCGCCAACACCTTCAAAGAACAGGGGCAGGGCGCCATCGAGTTCTATACGCGCACCAAGACCGTCTACGTCGGCCACGGCTAACACGCCCGCGCCCTCCTGGCGACCGCGTCAAGGGTGAGCGGTCGCCAGGGCCGGATTGCTCCCAAATTGCCCGCAGGAAAGCCTATGCCTATGTCTGTAGTCGCCACCGACGTCGTGCGCGTTTTCCAAGCGCCCGGCCCCCACCCCAATGGGTTGCAGGCCACACCCGCCGGGCTATGGGTGCTCGACCAAGAAACGAACCAAGTGCATTTGGTGGACTATGACGGCCGCGTCCTGCGCACGCTGGCGACGGCGTCCGACCGCGGCAGCGGCATCACGGACGACGGCCACGCGCTGTGGGTGGCCTCCACCTACAGTTGCGAGCTGTTGCGGATCGACCGCGCGAGCGGCGCGACGCTGGCGCGCTATCCCAGCCCCGGCGCGGCGACGACCGGGTCGCACGGGCTGGAGTGGCGCGACGGCAAGCTCTGGGTAGCGACGCCGCCTTCCGCCACCGTCTATCAACTGGACCCGGCCAACGGGTGCGCGGTGCTGAACAGCTTTCCCGCGCCCGGCAACCGGCCCCACGGCATCGGCTGGCGTGGCGACGAACTGTGGGTCGTCGAGACCAATCACCGCGCCGTCTATTGCTTTGACCCCGCCACGGGCCGGGCGCGCTTCAAGTTGGCCCTGCCGGACGACGCGCCGGAGCCGCACGGCATGACCGTCCGCGGCGACGAGTTGTGGTACTGCGATGCCAATACCTGCACGATCTGCCGGCTGACGCTACCCACGCTCCCCACCGGATGACGAACATGGCTCCTTTGGACAAACTGGCGGAGACCAACCGCCTCCGCTGGAATGCGTTGGCCGCCGCCAATGTCGTGTACTCCCAGCCGTGGCTGGACCTGTCGCCGGAAAACGCGGCTGCCCGCATCGACCCGGTCGGTGTGCTCGGCGATCTGACCGGCCAGCGCGTGCTCTGTCTGGCGGCCAGCGCCGGGCAGCAGGCGGTCGCGTTTGCCCTGCTGGGTGCGGCAGTGACGGTCTTTGATCTGTCCGACGTGCAGTTGAGCCGCGACCGCGCCACCGCGGCGCACTACGGCGTCTCAGTGGCGACGGTGCAGGGCGACATGCGCGACCTCACCGCCTTTGCCGGTGCGAGCTTCGACGTCGTCTATCAGGCGTACTCCATCAACTTCGTGCCGTCGGTCAGCCCGGTCATCACCGAGGTGGCCCGCGTGCTGTGTCCCCAGGGCGTCTATCGGCTGGAATGGTCCACCCCGTTTACGCAACTGGCCGCCCAGGACTGGACGGGCAACGGCTACCTGCTGCGCCACCCCTATGCGGACGGCCGGGAGATCACCGCGATCTATCCCAACTGGACGCTGAATGGCAACGACGGCGCGAGCCAGGAACTACCCAGCCCCCACGAATTCGTGCATGCCTTGAGCACGGTGATCAACACACTCGCCGCCAATCACTTCGTCATCTTGCGCTGCACCGAAGATTGCGGCAGCGACCCCGGCGCGCCCGCGGGCGCGTGGCCCCATTTCATGTCGGTCGCCGTGCCCTATTTGACCTTGTGGTCACAATACCGCCCCGATCTGCTCACCTAAGCCTCAACGCCCTACCACATCAGGCAGGAGTATCCTATGGCTGCGGCCAAACGATTTCTCGGCGTCACCGTCATGAGTCCCCACTATCAGAACGAAGGGCCGGGCCAGGTCATCGCCAACCTGGTGGACCGCGCAGGCGTGACCGCGGTGGCGACCAACACTTCCGTGGTCGCACCGGCCCCGGAAGGTGTCGGCCACTTCGACCCGCCCGTAGACGCAGGCGCCAGCGTGCGTCTGCTGGACCGTGCGCTCTGGGGCAAGTACGGGCTGTGGCTGCACACCGCGCCGGGGCATCACGTCCGCCGCGAGTTCTTTGCCGACTCGCCCTATCAGCCGCGACCGGGCAATGAGCTGACGGACACCCAGGGCCACATAATCGGTGAGTTCATCGCCGCGGCCAAGGGGGCCGGTCTGCGCGTCTATATCCAGACCGGCGCGGCCCAGCCGCCGGGATTGACCGAAGAAGACGTGCCGCGCCTGCCGAACGGCGCGCTGCCCGCCGACCGCATGGCAAACACCGGCAGCCTGGCGAGTCCGGCCATCCGCGCCTACAACCGGGCGTGGACGCGCGACCTCTTTGCCGAGTATCCCCAGGTGGACGGCATCCGCCCCGACTGGCCGGAATACCCCTGCTACAAGCTGGACGAGGCGTTCCAGGACTTCAGCCCGCACGTCCAGGTGTGGGCCGAAGATCGCGGCTTCGACTTTGGCCGCATCCGCAGCGAGGCGGGCGCGTTCTACCGCTATCTCCACGGCAGCCTCACGAATGCCGACCTGGTGGACTTTGCCACGCCGGATCGCGGCAAGTTCACGCTGCTGCGTCTGCTGGCGCGCTACCCAGGCGTGGCGGAGTGGTTCCGCCTCAAGGCGGCGCTCTCCACCGACCTGCTTGCCGACTGGCGCACGGCCATCACCGACGCGGCCGGACCGGACAAGGAGCTTTCGGCCAACGCCTTCATGGTCCCTTTCAGCTTCATCACCGGGCTGGACTTTGCGGGCGCGGCGCGCCATGCGGCGTCCATCGCGCCCAAGCTCTACACCATGCATTGGTCGCTCATGGTCAAGTTCTGGGGCGATGTGCTGCTGGCGACAAATCCGGGGCTGCACGAGACGCTGTTGGTGCGGGCGCTGGTCCACCTGCTGGACCTGGACGACGGCGACGGCGGCAGCCGGATCGCCGACTACGGCTATCCCGCGCCCGACCAGCCGCACCCCATCCCCAACGGGCCACAGGTCCGCAAGTTGCAGCAGGCGCTGGCCGCGACCGGCGGCCAGGCCAAGGTCTATGCGTTGGTGCACGGGTATGGTCCCCTGGACGACTTCCGGCGGCGGCTGCAACTGGTTGCCGACAGCCCGGTCGACGGCGTGTGGATCAATCGCTACGGCTATTTGAGCGACGCCAAGCTGGATGTCATCGGCCAAGTCTGGCGCTAGGAGCGAACCGCGCGATGAACGTTCTCACGCTGACACGCGACGTACCGGAGAGCTTCGAGACGGAACGGCTGCTGATTCGCACCCCGCGTCCCGGCGACGGCCCGGAGTTCAACGCCGCCATTCTTGAGTCGCTGGCCGGTATCCGCCAATGGCTGGGCTACTACCTGGACGGCGCGCCCACGGTGGCGGACAGCGAGGCGTTTGTGCGCGAGGCGCACGCCCGCTTTCTGCTGCGCGAGAATTTCATGCTGCTGGCCTTCCACAAGGCCACGGGCCGGTTGGCGGTGAGCAGCGGGCTGCACAAACCCAACTGGCGTGTGCCGTCCTTTGAGATCGGCTACTGGTGCCGGACTTCGTTTCAGCATCAAGGCTATGTGACCGAGGCCGTGACCGGCATCGCCGATTTCGCGGTGCGCGTCTTTGGCGCGCACCGGTTGGTGATCATGTGCGACGTGGAAAACGGAGCCAGCGCGGCCGTGGCGCGACGGGCGGGCTTTGCGTTGGAAGGCACACTGCGCTGTCATGGCCGCAACGTGACCGGCAACCTGCGCGACACTTACGTCTTTGCCCAGGTCCGGCGTGACGGGTCCACGCTGCTCACCGGCGGCGGCTGAAGCGCAGCAAGGCCACGGAGATTATTGAGCGCGGCGACGCACGTCGGCGATGAGTTTCGCGACGTCGACCATTACCTCCAGCGTCCCTTCGGACTCGCGGACAAGTTTCGCCCAGAAGTAGCGGTCCAATTCTCTGCTGACGGGGTTGTCACGACGTTGCACGACACGCCGCCATGTGCGGTTGAGTCTGCGCCAGGCCGCCTGAAACTCGTCCGGGCCTTGGCTGATATTTCTCACGGGACGATCTTTTCTCCGCCAATCGCGATGGGCTTGAAGATCTCCGTTCCACCGGCGCGGACACCATAGCCGCGGGCGGCGAACCAAGCGTGTGCGCGTCTGCCGGTAGGCGCAACGCCATAGACTTCCTTCACTCCGAGATGTTGGGCAATCCGTTCGACCACGGCCAGGATGCGGCTGCCGGTGTGACTCTTGCGATACTCGGGCATGACCAGCAGGCCGAGGAGCCGTCCGCGCGTCGCCTGGCCCGCGCTGTCGCGCTCTAGCGTCAGATCGGCCATCCCGACGTCGGCGATGGTCGGATCTTCCGGCAAGGTCGTTGTCGCCTGCCGGTTGTAGACCCGCACCATGTGCAGGTCACCCTTTTGGAAGACATAGAGGACCAATCGTCGTCCATTAGCGTCGCGAAGATAGCCTGGTTCAGGGCGCTGTGGGGGCCGCTCGGAGGCCGCGCCCGCAGTGTCCACAACTGCGTTGACCACCGACACAGCCGACGCGGTCGCCGTCTCAGCGAAGAAGTCCGCCGCACCGACGGCAAAGCCGCCCTGCAAGTAACTATCGACCGTCGTGGCCGCGTGTCCGAGGAGACTTTCGGCATTGGCGACATCCTGCATCAGAAAGCTGCGGATATGCTGCTTCTGACGTTGATAGCGCGCCGCGGCTTCGTCAAACCGGCGGCGGTTATGGCGCACGTTGGTCAGCGCGCTTTGGGCTTCGGCCAACTGTGCCATTGCACGCCGCAGCCTTGCTCTGTGGCTAGTGCAGTCGGGTAGAAGCCGGCGTCCCTGATCGTCCAGCGTGACGGTCTCCTGACAGCGATGCAGCGCCGCAGACGCATCGTCGCGCTCACGCTCGCGCTGCGCCATAAGAATTCGCCAATGCTGTTCGCGCTCAATCAACCAAGAGCGCGTCTGTTGAACCTCACGCCACATTTGCTCGACAGCAGCTGCGGCCTCACCGGAGAACCGCATGAGCGATGTACGCATGGCCCGCAGCAACTTAGGTAACTGATTATCGACAGTCGGCATCGCGTAAGAAAGGCTGAAAACCACAAGCCGCATAGGCCCGGAACGGCGAGGCGGCTCGTGGACGAACCCCACCAGGACCACATAAGGATGATGATTATTGTAGCCCACGATTCACTCCCGGAAATCGGGCTTTTGTCGCGCGGAGTTGCCGATGGCGGCAGTTCGCGCCGGTTGCGGGCGGGTTTCACGGTAGGGCTGGATTTCCGGCTGGTCCGGCAATTGGGCGATAATCTATTACGATCCCACCAGAACGTCGGTCCGTTTAGTTGGTAACGTTCCATCGCAAGACCCGTCCCCGCCGTGGCCGATTGCCGGCGCAAACGCCATTTCCGTCAATCACCAGAGGAATCGACCTGTGAAAATCGCCAAGATCGAGCAATTCTTCCCGTTGCCTCGCGTCCGTCTGGTCAAGATCACCACCGACACGGGCATCGTCGGGTGGGGCGAGACGACGCTCGAAGGCAAGCCCAAGAGCACGTGGGCCGCCGTCGAGGAACTAGCCGACTACTACATCGGCAAGGACCCGCTGCGCATCGAGCATCACTGGCAGCACGTCTATCGCTCCGCCTTCTTCCGCGGCGGCAATGTGCTCATGTCGGCCCAGTCCGGCATCGACCAAGCCCTGTGGGACATCGCCGGGAAGCACTATGGCGTCCCGGTCTACCAGTTGTTGGGGGGCGCGGTGCGCGACCGCATTCGCGTCTACGCCCACTGGGGCATCCACGATCTGACGGACGAGGAGTTGGCCAAGGCACGCGCCCGGTTGGACTGGCTGCGCAACAAAGGCGGCTATACGGCCTTCAAGGCGGGTCCCGGCGGTAAATGGCGGGGCCACGAAGCGCCCACGGTGATCGACGCGTTTGTCAAGCGCGCCTACCTGATGCGCGAATGGGTCGGCCCGGACTGCGAGTTGGCCTTCGACTTTCACGGCAAGATGACGCCCGCGTTGGCCGTGGAGATCTGTCACGAGTTGAAGGGGATGCGCCCGTTGTTCGTGGAAGAACCCGTATCGCAGGAGAACGTGGACGCGCTCAAGCTGGTTTCGGACCGCGTGCCCTTCCCCATCGCGACGGGCGAGCGGCTGCTCACGCGCTGGGGCTTCCGCGAGGTCTTCGAGAAACACGCCGTCGCCTATATCCAGCCGGACATCTCGCACACCGGCGGCATCACCGAGTTGAAAAAGATCGCCAACATGGCCGAGATCTACTACATGCACGTGCTGCCCCATTGCGCCATCGGGCCGGTGGCGCTGACGGCGTCGCTGCACGTGGATGCGGTGATCCCTAACTTCCTGGCGCAGGAGCAGATTGACCAGGGGCTGGGCGGCGGGTTGTTCCAAGACGAATGGCAGGTCGTCGACGGTCACATTGCGCTGCCGACCAAGCCCGGTC
>CAYJQA010000308.1:0-7032 GCA_964372065.1 uncultured Litorilinea sp. | reverse complement strand
GTTCTAGGCCATCGCCCGCTGCATGAGTTGCGCCGCGCCTTCCCGGACGGCAACGCCCGCGGCGACTATGAACTGTTGCTGGAGACGCTCTTCCCGCCCGCCACGGCGTTTCTCTATCCCGTCTCGTGATGCTGCTGCCCACTCCGCTTTTCGGCGGCGGGCAGTCTTTCGGGTACAATGGCGAACGCTGTCTCATCGTTCAACTTGACCACTAAGGAATCTGCATGCTTTCGGTTCTCGCCGTCGATCTGGACGACACGTTGGTCCGCAGCGACCAAACCGTGTCGCCGCGCACGTTGGAGCTTGTAGCCGCGTGGCTGGACGCCGGTCGCCGCGCCGTCATCGCCACCGGACGCCCGCCCCGCGCGACGCGCGCCATCCCTGCCGAACTCCACGCGCTGCCCTGGATATGCTACAACGGCGGCGTCATCTTGCACGCCGGCGAAACCCTCCACAGCGCCAACATGACCGCCGCGGACACCGCGTCGTTTGTCAACGATTTTGTGGACGTCGCGCCCGACGCGTGGATCGGTATCGAGGTGGACGACACGTTCTATCTCAGCCGCAACGGCCCGCCCTATGCCGAGACCATCCTGGTGGACGACATCCGCAGCGTCGCCCACCAACCGGCGTCCAAAATCATCACGGCGCTGGATGCCTACCGCCAGGTGGCGTCCCGGCTTGCCCCGCTGCCGGGCGGGATGAAGCCGCAGGCCTCCGCCAAGTACAACCTGCTCCAGATGATGCCCACCGGCGTGTCAAAAGCTTCGGCGCTGCGCCTATTGGTGGAGCAGTGGGGACTGGATATGGCGCACGTGGTCGCATTCGGCGACGACTCTAATGACATGGAAATGATCCAAGCTGCCGGGGTCGGCGTCGCGATGGCGAATGCCATCCCCGAACTCAAGGCCGTCGCCAATCGCGTCACACTTTCCAACGACGAAGACGGCGTCGCGATCGTCGTGGCAGAACTGCTCGCCGCCTAGCTGTGTAGCCTGTCATTCCGAGGCCGCAGGCCGAGGAATCTCTCTGCCGCCTACACGCCGCGGCAACGCTGTCGCGCCGGGAGGTTCAGCCGACTCACCATGACCACCCAGACCTACCAAGCCCTTGTGGTCCGCGTTGAGAACGATGTCGTCGCGCGGCGCGTCGAGACCTGCGCCGTGGATGACCTGCCGCCCGGCGACGTGCTCATCCGCGTCCGCTACTCGTCGCTCAACTACAAGGATGCCATCTCCGCCAACGGCAACCGCGGCGTCACCCGCCGCTATCCGCACACACCCGGCGTCGACGCCGTGGGCGAGGTCGTGGCGAGCACCCACGCCGCCATCGCCCCCGGCGCGGCCGTGGTCGTCGGCGGCTATGACCTGGGCATGAACACCGCGGGCGGCTTCGGCCAGTATATCCGCGTCCCCGCGGCGTGGGTCGCGCCCCAGCCGCCCGGCGTGGACGCGTGGACCGTCGCCGCGCTGGGTTCCGCGGGCTTCACCGCTGCGCTGTGCCTGCACCGGCTGGAACTCGCCGGTCTGACGCCCGCCGCGGGTGAGGTGCTGGTCACCGGCGCGACCGGCGGCGTGGGCAGCGTGGCCGTCGCGCTCCTCGCCAAGCTGGGCTATCGCGTGGTCGCGGCCACGGGCAAGCTCGATCAAGCGCCGCTGCTGCGCGAGCTGGGCGCGGCCGAAGTCGTGGACCGCGCGGCCATCGTGGGCGACGCCGAGCGTGCGCTCCTCAAGCAGCGGTGGGCCGGGGTCATCGACGCCGTGGGCGGGACCATCCTGGCCGGGGCCATCAAGGCGACGCGCGCCGGGGGACTGGTCGCGGCCTGCGGCAACGCCGCCTCGCCCGACCTGCCGCTAACCGTCTACCCCTTCATCTTGCGCGGGGTCAGCCTGCTGGGCGTCGACGCCGCCAACAGTGACTTCGCCGTGCGCCGGTTGGTCTGGAGCAAGCTCGCCGGTCCCTGGCGCGTCGACGGGCTGGACCGGCTGATCACCGTCACCGACCTGCAAGGGCTGAACGCCTACATCGAGCGCATGTTGGCCGGGCAGCTCACCGGCCGCGTGATCGTGAAGCTGTGGGGGGAAGCGTGACTGCCTACCGCGTCTTGGTCACCGACTACACGTGGCCTGACCTGGCAGCCGAACGCCGTGCACTGGCCGCCGTTGACGCCGAGCTAGTCGTTGCGCCCACTGGCGCGCCGGATGAGATCATCGTCCTCGCCGCCGAGGCGGACGCGATCCTCACCTGCTTCAAGCAGGTCCCACCGGCCGCGCTGGAGGCCGCGCCCCGCTGCCGCATCGTCTCCCGCTATGGCATCGGCCTGGACAACATCCCCGTGAAGTTGGCGACCCGGTTAGGCATCGTCGTGACCAATGTGCCCGACTTCTGCTTGGAGGAAGTCGCCGACCATACGCTCGCCCTCTTGCTGGCGTGCGCCCGACGCATCGTCCCCTTTGCCCAGGCCACGCGGCAAGGCGTCTGGCGCAACCAGACCACGCCGCCCATGCGCCGCCTGCGCGGGCAAGTGTTGGGGCTGGTGGGCTTCGGCAACATCGGCCGCGCCGTGGCGGAAAAGGCCCATGCGCTGGGCCTGCGCGTGATGGCCTACACACCCCGGCTGACCGCGGACGCCGTCCCGCCGTGGGTCACGGTCGCCACTGACCTGGCCGGCTTGCTGCGTCAAGCCGACTACGTTTCGCTGCACCTACCTCTCACGCCTGCCAGCCGCGGGCTGATTGACGCCGCGGCCCTAGCTGCCATGCAGCCCACCGCCTATCTCATCAACACCTCACGCGGGGCGATTGTGGACGAAGCCGCCTTGACGCAAGCCCTGCGCGAGGGCCGCCTTGCGGGCGCGGCATTGGACGTGCTGAACCAGGAACCGCCCCCGGCAGACCACCCGCTGCTCGGCCTAGACAACGTCATCGTCACGCCCCACGCCGCGTTCTACTCGGCGGAGGCCATCGCCGACCTCGCGACCCGCGCCGCCCGCCACGTGGCCCAAGCCTTCAACGGCGACATCCCCAACCACGTCGTCAACCCCGCCGTCCTAACGCAGCCCAACTGCCGCCTGCGCCGCGCCTGACAGCGCGGCACAAAAGAGCGGGCAGGCCCGGTCACCCGAACCTGCCCGCGTCCCTATCTTGCAACTACGATGACGCCAATCCCTACGCCGGGTTGGCCTTCATGAACTCGTCAAGTTGCGCCTGAATCTTGGCCTTGTACTCCTGGCGACCCGCGTCGTCGAGCATCTGCTTGCACTGGGCGCGCGCCTCGTCCACGGGCAACTGACCGCTATACAGCCCGTGCACCGCTTCCAAGTAGACCGCGTTCAGCTTCGCCACGTCCACTTCGACGGACTTGGTGTCCACCTCAAACTGCTCATAGGGCGTAAAGACCCAGTTGTCGGCCGTGGTGTAGAACTGGATCGCCTCCATCGCGTATTCGGGCAAATCGGCGGGGAGGCGCTGGAAACGACCGGACATGCCGGAGACATACCACTGGCGACGATAGTTGCGCGCCGCGTCGATGCCCTCGATCTCCGAGAAGCGCATGTCGGCTTCCTTCTTATAGTTGACGCCGTCGATGCCCATCAGCCAGAGGTCCAAATTGTCCTGGCTTTCGGCCAGCCAGTTGAAGTACTTGATTCCGGCTTCGTGCTGTTCGCTGGGGGCGACGGCATTGAACACGACGAAGTTCCACTGCTTGAGGTTACCCAAGCCCTTGTTGCCGGCGCGCTCGCCCGTCATATCCACGCCAAACAACTCGGCCTCGGGGTTAAAGGACTTCATCTGCTTGGACTGGTCCACCCACTTAAACTCCGGCTCGTTCTCCACGCACGACGCCGCGCGGCCCGGATACACATAGTCCACCTGGGCATTCTGGCTCGTCCCGGAGGTGGGCATGTCCGTCTTATTCACCAGACCCTTCTCCCAATACATGCGGAGAATCTCGAAGACCTCGATGTTGTTGGCAATGTCCTCAATGTCTTCGAACTGATGACTAAGTGTAACATCGGCGATCTTGACGCCGGTCTGGATCGGACCTGGCTCCCAGCCGCGCCGATCCTGCGGAACGTGGGCCATGGACTGGGTCGGGATATTGACATACGGAATCACATCCGGCTCATTGTCGGCAATCGCCTGCAAGAACGGCTCCAGGCTCGGCCAGCCTTCCTCCGACGTCGGCAGCGCCGCACCGTACTTCTTGCGTAGGTCCTCGCGCAGGATCACGCCGCTCGTCCCGGCGTAGTAGTAGGCCGCAGGCACACCGTACAGATGACCGAGCATAAAGTTAGCCTTATAGATCGGCTCGGTGATGGCCTCCATGAGCTTCGGGCCATGAGCCTCGACCAACTCCTCCAGCGCCAACAACGCGCCTTGGTCGCGCAGATTGTTCATCTTGTACCACGGCGCATCATAGCCCTTGGTGAAATTCGCACCGGAGGCATAGAGGGCCGGATACTTGGTATTGTGGTCGTCCAGCAGCATGGACTGGATTTCCACGTTCAGCCCTTCGGACTGCATCTTCTTGGAGATCTCGGCCATCACCGGCTCGATGCTCTCGCGGAACTGGGGCACACCAAACCACGACTCGACCATCGTAATCGTCACAGGTTGCTGGGCCGGCGCGCCGCCGCCCGCAGCCGGGGCCGCGCCCGGCGCGGCGCAGGCGGCCATCGCCATGCCTACCGTCGTCAAACCGGCGGCCTTTAGAAAATCACGTCGCGTCAATCGCTGCATATCTTCCTCCACTCGTTATGAGACTGGGCGAAATGCTTCGCAATTCACTATCGAGTAACGGAACACACGGTCAAACCCAACGGCTGCGGTCTGTCCTGCGGGATCGGATGCCAATTGGCTAACCCTTGACCGCGCCCATGGTTAGCCCCTGCACGAAATAGCGTTGGACAAACGGATACACCAGAATAATGGGGCCGATGATGATGCACGCCGTCGCCATGCGGAACGACAGCGTGGGGATGGCGTCCAGCTTAATGCTGACGCCGGGGAACGACGCCGCCGTCGCAATGGCCTGCACGTTATTGACCATCCGCAAGATGATCACCGACAACGGTCGAAACGGCGCAAAGTCCAGCAGCATCACGCCCAAAAACCAGTCATTCCAGTAGGCCACCGCCATGAACAGCCCTACCGTCGCCAACACCGGCTTGGAGAGCGGCAGCACAATGCGAAACAGAATGGTGGCGTCGTTGGCCCCGTCCAGATAGGCCGACTCCATGATCTCTGTGGGGAGTGCGGCAAAGAAATTGCGCATCACAAAAATCCAGAACGGCTGGATCACCATAGGCAGAATCAGCGCCCAGATCGTGTCGTTCAGGTGATAAACGTTGCGCGTGACGATGAACCAGGGAATCAAACCGGGAATGAAGATCATGGTAAAGAAGACATAGAACGCCAAGAGGTTGCGCCACTTCAACCGCTTCAACGACATGACATAGGCCAGCCCGGCCATCGCCATGAGCGAACCGACTGTACCCACCGTCGTTACGAACACGGTGGTCATATAGCCGATGCGTACTTCCGACCCGCGCAGCACCCACCGAAAGGCATCCAGTGACCAGACGCGCGCCCAGGGCAGATACCCGTCGGTGCGCAACACCTTGTCGTCCGTAAAGGCCGCCACGATCATGATCCAAAATGGGAACACGCAGAAGATCACAAACAGCGTGAGGTAGAAGTAGGCGCCGCCTACAAACAGGCGGTCCCCCCAACTCTTGCCTTCGCGCATACGCCCTCCCCTGACAGTCTGGCCTGCGAAACCGTTTAGGTAGCTGCGGCGGGATTGCCGCGGCCGAAAATCGCCTAGAACAGCGAGTAGTCCTCGCCGCGGCGCTCCGAATAGACTTTCACCGCCCAGTTCGACCCGAAGATGCAGATAAAGCCCAATACCGACTGCACCAGTCCAACCGCCGCGCTAAACCCATAATTGGAATTGGTGCGCAGCGCCCGCAGCAGGTAGGTGTCAATCACGTCCGTCGTCGGGTAAAGCTGGGCCTTGTCGCCGATGACGGCGTAGATCATGCCGAAATCGCCAAAAAAGATGCGGCCAATGTCCAGCAGCACCAACAGCACAATCACCGGTACCAACCCCGGCAGACTGATGAAGCGCATGCGCTGCCAGCGACTGGCCCCGTCAATTGCCGCAGCTTCGTAGAGTTGCGTGTCGATGCTTACCAAGACCGCCAGATAGATGATGCAGCCGGAGCCGGTGCCTTTCCAGATGCGGATAAGCGTCAGCAGCCACGGCCACAACTCGGGCTTGTCGGTGATGATGATCCGCTCCATGC
The DNA here is from genome assembly GCA_964372065.1 of uncultured Litorilinea sp. Classification (GTDB taxonomy): domain Bacteria; phylum Chloroflexota; class Anaerolineae; order Caldilineales; family Caldilineaceae; genus QEUY01. The sequence continues at coordinate 722 of CAYJQA010000308.1, read as the reverse complement.
CCAGCGAGTTCAGAAACGCGTTGATCGTACCCACCTGGTAGTCGATCAACCCATAGAGCACCATCGCTACCACCGTCCAGCCCATGAAGAAGGGCAGGAACATGAGGGACTGCGCCACGCGCTTGAACGTGACGCGGCGCACTTCATTGAGCAGCAGCGCGCTCAACACGGCGAAAAAGGTCGTCGCCATAATAAACATGAGGTTCAGCGTCAGCGTGTTCACGATCAGACGCGTGGCTAACGGCGACTCCGTCAATAGCCGGAAGTTACGGAAGCCGACCCACGGGCTGGCGAACATGGTGCGCGGGCTGTAGTCCTGGAACGCGATCACCATCCCCAACATGGGCACATAGCTGAACAGGAAGATGAGGATGACGGCCGGCGCAGCCAGCACAAACAGCAGGTAGTTGTCGCGCAAGTACTGCAGCGACCGCGCGACCGGGGAACTCAGTGGGGAGACGCGCCGGACGGAAACTGACGGATGCGGCGGTTGAGACGCGGTCGTCATGGCGTGGCTTTCGGTTTCGGGAAAGGATGACAAAACTACGCCCCATTATATCAGCATGCCGGTGGAACCCGAACTTTACCGCACTACGAGCAGGCCGCGGTCCCCCATGCACGGCCGCCGCGGGGTGGGATTGCGCGGCGGGCCATCGGCGTTTCCGGGCTTCTCATAAGTCGCGTTTTTCGCCGATTTGCGTTGAGGCGAGTCGGTGTCATTC
>CAYJQA010000307.1:0-7037 GCA_964372065.1 uncultured Litorilinea sp. | reverse complement strand
GACGATGGCCCATCATTTACCTCTCTGAATCAACCCTGCCCCTTGACCAACATTTCCCAGTTGCCGCGCTGGCAGGCTTCGTCGTTTTGGTTGAGGACTTCGACCTTGAAGGTAACCAACCCGCCGCCGAGCCGGGCCATCGCCTTAGTCTCTGCGACGGTGATGCGGACATGGATGGTGTCGCCGATGAGGACCGGGCGCTGCATCTTCCAGTCGAGGCTGCGAAAGGCGAGGATCGTCTCTTCCAGAAAGCTCATGCGCACGGCGAGACCGCTGGCGATGCTGAGGATGAGCAGCCCGTGGGCGACGCGCTGGCCGAAGGCGTGCTGCTTGCTGTATTCGGCGTCGGTGTGAATCTGGTTCCAGTCGCCGGTGAGCGCGGCGAAGTTGACGATGTCGGCCTCGGTAATGGTGCGGGCGGCGCTGATCACTCGGTCGCCGGTCTGAAACTCTTCGAAGGTGAGGCCCATGGGGCGGGCAAGTTGGCGTTTGGTCATGGCGGCGTCACGTTGGGCTGGGCCGCGACAGGCGCGGCCTGGGCGAGTAAACTGGAGGGATCATACCCCGAAGCGCGTGGATCGGCCAAGCAGGGCGCGCCGGGACTGGACGGCGCGATGGCCGCGCGGGGGTAATCTTGACACTCCCCGTCAACATGTTAACCTAAACGTGCCGTACATGGTTGCTGCCTTCTCTGTCGATGTCACACTTGGCGGCCCGTTTGTTCACGCCTATGTCGCGTTTTGATTTGCAGGATTCGATGCAAGACCCCGCCCTAGACCAGATCCGTCGCGTACGCCGGACGGTGATTTTGCAGATTACGGCGTTGGGGTTGGCGGCGTTGATGCTGCCGCTCTATTTGATCTTTGCCCAGTTGCGGACCGAATCGACGGACCTGGCGACCGAGTTAGTGGCGGTGGACGCGCGCACGCAGGCGCTCAACGCGCCGTCGCCGGAGGTGGACGCCTTGACCGTACAGGCGGCGGAGATTCTTACGCTGACCGCCGCGTTGGAGGCCGCACGTCCGCCCATCGGCGTCAACTGGCCCGCGGTGATCGCCGCGATCAACGGCTATGACCGCAGCCAGATCGCGCTGACGATGCTGACCCAAACCGATAACCGGATTGCGTTGGAGGGCCGCGCCGCCGATAACGCCGCGGTGGTGGCCTATGTGCAGCAGTTGTCGGCGGCGCCCTTCTTTGTCAGTGTGGAGGTACAGTCGATCAAGCTGACGGGCGCGACCGCGCGCGGTTCGGCGGCGCGTCGCGAGGCGACGGGGACGACCTGGTTGGCGGCCGCGCCTGCCCAGGCAGCCCAGCCGACGCCGCTCCCGGAGCTGACGCCGACGCCCGACCCGCGACCGGCGCAGTTCGTGCTGGTGCTGGTGGTTAGGTTGTAGGGCCTATGCAAGAACAGGCAGGTTGGGGCGCGCGCTTCGGCGGTAAGGGCCAACTCCACTATTTCCTTGCCCTGGTGGCCGTGGTGGCGCTGGCGCTGGGCGTGGCGGCGTTCGCGGCGCTGGCGCTGTTCCCGGCGTGGCGGCTCTCGTCGTCGCTCTATGCGGAACTGGCGGCGGCCCAAGTGAATCTGGAGACGCTCGAGCGCATCCAGGCCGATGCGCCGCGCCGGGCGCAACTACAGGTGGCCGACGCCGAGGCGCGCCGGCTGAGCGCGGGGGGCCGCTTTTTGCGCGAGGAGGAGGCCGGGCAGGCGCTGGACCGGCTTTATGCCTATGGCGCGGCCGCGGGCGTGGATGTGGTCGATCTGCAAAGCCAGCTGGGCGTCGACGGGGATGTCTTCACCCAGCGGTCGTATGCGCTGCGCGCGGTGGGCGAGTGGGACCCGCTGATGGATTTCTTGGCGCGTCTGCAAGAAGCCGCGCTGCCCGGCTTTGTGGTCGGCAATCTCAAGATTGCGCCCGAAAGCGACGCGGCGGAAGGCGCGCCGCCCTATGCCCTGACCATGAGCATTGCCCTCTATGTCAGCCCCTATGCGCCGGAGCCCCAACTGGCGGCGGGCGAGACGGTTACCCCCACGCTCTCCACGACGGACGACCTGTGGCTGCGCTTACAGACGGCCTGGCAGACCAACGACTGGGCGAGCGCGGTGACGCTGGCGGAGCAGTTGATGGCGACCGCGCCGGACCAGACCGCGGCCGGTGAGGCCCTCTATCGCGCCTATGTCAATCATGGCTATCATCTGTTGGCGCGCCGCCACATCGACGAGGCGCGTACCCAGTTTGAAGCGGCGCTGCGGGCCAAGCCGGGCGGCCAAGAAGCGCAGTTGGAGCTGCAGCAGATTGAGACCAATGCGCTGGCCGTCTTTGCCCCGGAAGAACAGCTCGTCCGCGAATTGGCGGTAGCTTCGGCCGCGGGTGAATGGCAGGAGGTGATCCGGCTGCTGCGGCTGATCCAGACGATCAGCCCGGAATACCCCGATCTGGAAGCACAACTGCGCCAGGCTTATCTGAACTATGGCGACCAGTTGGCGGCGCAAGGCCAGGCCGACGCCGCGGAGGAGCAGTATAAGCAAGCGGACCTCATCGTCGTCCCCTAAACGTCCCCTCTCCCTTTTCTTGTTGCCAACCCGTTTAACCTCCATTTGAGTCTGACGGCGGCCCGTCCGGCGGGTGCGCCGCGCCCTCCGGCGGGCGCAGATGCGTTGCCAATACGACGCGCGTCGGATGAACTGGCTGCGCGCTACGCTAATTGTCGTAGGTGTACACCAACCATTCGGCAGATGAATGCTGCTCTGGACACCTCTATACTTACGGCCAGAGTACAGCCGCTGTCACCCCAAAAGTGACAAGGCACTGAGCGATGGACACAAGGAGAAGCCTGTCAATCGGTACCACACAGACAGGCAGATTGAACCGCCGGCGGCGGTCCGGGTGGTAGGAAAGGAGCATACGAACTCACTCGTGTGCTTAACTAATCAGTTATACGGTGTCCCAAAGATGTTCGCGTCTCCTGTTACGATTCTTGTTCGACCTAAGGTGTTTCTTCTCTGTAACCCAAGAAAGGCACAGACACACATGTCTACTGAGTTCAAGCGTTTCATGCAACGGCTGCATCGTGAGGATGCAGGTATCACCGCACTAGAAACGGCAATCATCCTCATCGCGTTTGTGGTGGTTGCCTCGGTCTTTGCATTCACGATGTTGTCCGCCGGCACCTTCTCCACGGAACGTGGCAAGGAAGCCATCTACTCCGGTCTCTCTGAAGTCCAATCGTCCATGGTCATCAAGGGCAGCGTGTTGGGCTTGTCGGGTGACGTTGGAGCAAGCGCGTACATTACGACTGTGGTCGTAAGCTTGGCGAACGCGTTGGGCGGCGAACCCATTGACATGACCGCCGGGATAAGCGGGACCAACACGATCCAGATTGAGTATCGTGACGCGGATACTCGCGCGGTCATTGCTGACTGGACGTCCGAGAGTCTGGTGGGTTCCGACACCGACCTCATGCTGGAAGCTGGCGAGTTGTTCGAGGTCACTATCCCGATCCCCGCCTCCACCCTGGGCGCAAGCACCGAGTTTGTTGTCGAGATCAAGCCGCCCACCGGCGCCGTACTCAACATCGCACGCACGACCCCGGCTTACCTCGAGAGGGTGAACGACCTGAAGTAGTCTTTTCGCAAGGCAAGGCTATCGCAAGCATAGCCTAGAGTGAGGGCTAGCGATTCGCCTGGGTGTTCCAGAATACTCGGCGAATCGCTAGCTGTTTCTAGAGGGTATGTCGCACCGTACGACTCAGGGGTCGTGGCACACCAGGACCCGCAGAAGGTAGGATGGTATGAAGATCGAGACCCGGTTGGAGAAGTTGGAACACGAATTCAAGGTCTTGAAAAACGAGATTCAGGCTACCCTTCTGGAGATCCAAGAACAGGTCCTGAACCGCTATTACCCGGCGTTGCGAGCGGAGGAGGACGAGATGGAGGTTGCGCCGCCCAGGGCAGAGACGCCGAAGGCTAACGTCCGGCAGACTCGCCCGGCAGGGGAGCGCCTGGCGCTGGATGGGAACGGCGGCGGCGAAGAACGTCGCAGTATCAACGGGAACGGCGGCAACAGGAACGGCGGCAACGGCATGAACGGCAATGCCGCCGCCAACGGTCACACGGCCAGGGGGTCGAACGGCCCAGCGGCCACGGAGCACACATCTCCGTTCAGTGATGCGCTGGATGACTTGCTGGACGATGACGACCTGGACGACGACCAGGGGCCGAGCCTACGCGAAGTGTCGTTTGCCGAGTTAAAGCGGAGTCCCGGTGAGAACCGTGCGGCGACACCCGCCAAGCGGGCGCCGGTGGGGGAAGCGTCGCCGGTTAACTTTGCGGTGCTGGCCGATTGGGTGGGTGAAAGCACCCGCAAACTAGGGCAAGAACGAACGATCCGAGCGGTGGAGACCTACGCGGCGTCGGGCAATCTGGCGGCGGCCTCCAAAGCGATGATCATGCAGCTGATCGAGCTGGCCGGCGAAGACGGACCGCAGGAACCGCCCGCCGCCGCCGCGACCATGGAAGTCTTGGTCAAGCTGGATCAACTATTGCGCGGCGCATAAGGCGTTGGCGCAGCCAGGGAAGGCAGGTAACGGATGGATAAGGCGATTACCACGGCCTTTATGATCATCGTCAGCGTGGTGGTGTCGGTGATGGTGTTCAATTCGGTCTATCCCGCAGTGGTGGAGGGCAGCGCCGCATTGACCTCGATGCAGAGCCGGATGGACGGGCGGATGAAGAGTCAGATCGAGATTGTCCACGTGTCAGGCGAACTAGACAGTCTGGGAAATTGGCAAGACAGCAACGGAGATGGTCATTTTAGCACGTTGATCTGGGTCAAAAACGTAGGGTCGTTGCGAATTGCGGCGGTGTCGGAGGTGGACGTGTTTTTTGGGCCCGAAGGCAATTTCGTGCGGATTCCGTATATAGATGACGCCGCCGGCGGTTTTCCCTACTGGGATTCGTCCGTGGAGAACGCGGCGCAGTGGGATCCTACAGGCACCGCCCGCATCACGATCCACGACAGTTCGCCCCGTCCGCGCGGACGCTACTTTATCAAGGTAGTGCTTCCCAATGGGTTGAGTGACGACGATTTCTTTGGCATGTAAGTGGCGATCTGGTGGCCGACATTAGGTTAAACGATGGAAACAGCTCTGGCCGGACTCATTATCAGCATCGTGATGATTTTTGCCCTGTTGACGCTCTCGCAAACCGCGTTGACGACGCAAGATCTGCTCATCGTCGGCGAGCAGGAGATGCAGGCGCGGCTGGCGGACCAAGCGCACACCGATCTAGAGATTGTCAACACCCAGGTGATCAGTCCGGGCACGGCGATTCAGATGATGGTGCGTAACACGGGCAACGTCAAGCTCGCCGATTTCGACGAGTGGGACATGATTCTCGAATATTACCGCCCGACCGGCGTTTATACCTATACGGTCGACTGGTTGCCTTATACGGCAGCCGCCCTCCAAGCCGATGAGTGGACGGCCGGTCCCATCTATGCCGGCGGCGGGAGTTATCAGCCGGAGGCGTTTGACCTGGGCATTCTCAACCCGGGGGAAGAGATGGCAATACAGATCAGTGTGGCGTCGCCGGTGGCGGTGAATTCCGTGAACCGGGTGACGATTGGAACCGCTAACGGCAACAAGCGCTCAACCTATTTCATGTACTAATGGACGGCCCTATGACACAGAAAATCCTAATCGTCGATGATGATCCTGTGACCGCCAAGCTCGTAGCGGCGCTGCTGCGGCGTGAAGGGTACACGGTGATGGTGGCCCATGATGCCTCCAAGGCATTTAGCGCTCTGGACGTAATCAGCCCGGACTTGCTGATTTTGGACATAATGATGCCGGGGATGGACGGGTATGAGTTCTGCCAGATGCTGCGCAGCGATCGCGCTAAGAAGAACTTGCCGGTGCTGATGTTTACGGGGATGGCGCGACCGGCGGACCAGCGCCGCGGCTTTGAAGTGGGGGCCGACGATTATCTGGTCAAGCCGGTGAATTCGCGTGACCTGATCGACCGGGTGCGCGCCATGTTGTACTTTACCGCGGAAGTCACGGCGGAAGCTCAATAACGGCAGGAGACGCCGCGTGGAAGACAAAAAGGCCAGGACCGTCATTTCGTCGGGCAACCGCGAAATTGACGACAAGATGGGCGGCGGCGTGCCACTTGGTTCGCTCACGCTGATCGAGGGCGACTCGCATTCGGGCAAGTCTGTGCTATCCCAGCAGTTGACGTGGGGATCGCTCAGCGGCGGCGTCAGCTTGTCGTTCTTCACGACCGAGAACACGGTCAGGAGCCTGGTCAAGCAGATGCAGAGTCTGGATATTGACATCCTGGATTATCTGCTGTTGGGCAAGATGCGGATCTTCACCATGGAGATTGCCCAGTCCAAGGAGGATGTGTTTAGTTTGCTGCTCCAGGCGATCCGGGCGGAAGGCAAACACGGGGCCGATATGATCTTTGTGGACGCGCTGACGCCGCTGATCACGGTGGCGCCGGTGGAAGCCACATTGCGCTTTTTTGAACAGTGCAAACGGCTCTGTTCGGACGGCATGACGGTGGTGTTGGTGGTGCATTCGCACGCCGTGGACCAAGACCTGCTGGTGCGGATCACGTCGCTGTGTGACGCCCATCTGCGCTTACGCACCGAGGAAGTGGGCGAACGGCTGGTCAAGGCGATGGAAGTCGCTAAGGTGCGCGGCGCGAGCAAGCGCACCGGCAACATTGTGAGCTTTGAAGTGGAACCTGGATTTGGGATGCGGGTTATCCCGATCAGCAAGGCACAAGGCTAACGTTCGTATGGAAACACAACATCTACCATTCCCGCGGTCGAATTTCGACCGGGGCGATCCTGGGGGGAATACACTAACACTCGACCAACTGCCGGATGCGCTGCGCGCGGTGGCGGAAGCCAAGCCGTTCGTCATGGAGTATCTGCGGGGCTTGCCGATTGAGCAGATTGGGATTCCCACCTATTACCCGAAGCTATCGCGCAAACTGCGGTCGCTGCGGCACCGCAATCTGATCTATCC
>CAYJQA010000306.1:1500-7041 GCA_964372065.1 uncultured Litorilinea sp. | reverse complement strand
CGCGACAACATGGTGCAGAGCACGACCCAACTCAGCCAGCGTGGGCTCCACTACGCCATCATCGACGAGGTGGACAATATCCTCGTCGACGAAGCGCGCACGCCGCTGATCATCTCCGGCGAATCGCGCGAAAGCTCGAACTACTATGTGGAGTTCGCAGCCCTCGTCCGCGCCATGCACCCCGAACGCCACTATGTCGTCAACGAGAAGGAGCGCGTCGTCACCTTCACCGAAGACGGCATCGCCCACATCGAGCAGCGGCTGGGCACGGATAATCTCTACAGCCCCGAACACTTCGAGATGATCCCCTATCTGGACAACGCCCTGCGCGCCCATGCGTTGTTCAAGCGCGACCGCGACTACATGGTCCGCAATAACGAAGTGATCATCGTGGACGAGTTCACGGGCCGCGCCATGGAAGGCCGGCGCTACTCCGAAGGGCTGCACCAGGCCATCGAAGCGAAGGAAGGCGTCAAGGTCCAGAAGGAATCCATGACCCTTGCCACCGTCACCTTCCAGAACTTCTTCCGCATGTACGACAAGAACGCGGGCATGACGGGCACGGCCAAGACCGAGGAAGAGGAGTTCCAGCGCATCTACAACCTGGATGTGGCGGTGATCCCGACCTACAAGCCGGTCGTCCGCGAAGACCTGCCCGATATGGTCTACCGCACGCCCGAGGTGAAGTTCAAGTCGGTCATCGACGACATCGCCGACGCCAACCAGCGCCGGCAGCCGGTCCTGGTCGGCACAGTCGCCATCGAAACCAGCGAAGTGGTCAGCCAAATGCTCAAGCGCCGCGGCATCGACCACGAAGTGCTCAACGCCAAGAACCACGAGCGTGAGGCCACCATCATCGCCCAAGCCGGGCGGCCCGCCGCGGTGACCATCGCCACCAACATGGCCGGTCGTGGTGTGGACATTCTCTTGGGCGGCAACCCCGAAGGCTTGGCGCGTGAGCAACTGCGCCGCGAAGGCATCGACCTCACCGAAATCCCGCATTTCGCCTGGAACGAATGCCTTGACATGCTCAAGCACGGCAAGGACCCCACCACCGTCTACCAGACCCGCTGGGCCGAAGCCCTGCGCGACAAGTTTCGCGAGGTCGAACGCGACCGTGAGTTGGTCAAGTCGCTGGGCGGCCTCTACGTCGTCGGCACGGAGCGGCACGAGGCCCGACGCATCGACAATCAGCTGCGCGGTCGTTCCGGCCGTTTGGGCGACCCTGGCCGTAGCCGATTCTACCTCAGCCTGGGTGACGACCTCATGCGGCGCTTTGGCGGCGACCGCATCAGCGGCCTCATGGGCCGCTTGGGCGTGGAAGACGACATGCCCATCGAAGCGGGGCTGGTCAGCAAGGCCATCGAGAACGCCCAGACCAAAGTCGAAGGCCACAACTTCGACATGCGTAAACACGTGCTCCAATACGACGAAGTCGTCAACGAGCAGCGCAACCGCATCTATGACCAGCGCCGGCGCATCCTCAATGAGCCGTCCATGAAGGCGTCCGTCGAGGATATGATCGAAGAGGAGCTGGCCGGCGTCGCCGAAGCGTTCCTCGCCGGCGAGCACGCCGACGAATGGAACCTGCACGACCTGGAGCAGACGCTGCGTGGCACAGTCCCCCTGCCCGACAACTTCGACCCCGCGGTGTGGGCCGACATGAAGAAGGACGAGATCGTCGACCATGTGGTGGACACGGCGCTGCACGTCTATGCCGCCAAGGAAGCGGAGTTGGGCGAGGAGTCCATGCGCAAGATCGAGAAACAGATCTTGCTTTGGGCCGTGGACAACCGCTGGGTGCGCCACCTCACCGACCTGGACCGCCTGCGCGAAGGCATCGGCCTCCAGGCCATCGCCCAGGTTGACCCGCTCGTCGCCTACAAACGTTCGGCCTTTGATATGTACGCCGACCTGATGAACGACATTCGCGGCGATGTGGTCAAGGCCGTGCTCTCGATCCAGGTGCAGCGCCAGCAGCAACAGCCGCAGGCCGCGCCCGTGGAGGTCACGCCCATCGCCCGCAACATCCGCACCAACCGCGACGGCGGCAACGGCGCGACCCAGCCATGCGCAAGAGCGGGCCGGAGTTGGGCCGCAACGATCCCTGCTGGTGCGGCAGCGGCAAGAAGTACAAGAACTGCCACATGCCCGCCGACCGCGCCAAAGCCACCGGCCAGAAGGCCGCGCGCTAATGGAGCAGCCGCTTGGCGTGCTGCAGCTCGGCGCACACATGTCCGTCGCCGGCGGCGTCAGCCACGCGTTGGACCGCGCCGCGTCTGTGGGCAGCAATGCAGTGCAGGTCTTTACCAAGAACAACCGCCAGTGGTCAGGCCCGCCGGTGAATGGTCAGGACGTGGCGCGCTGGCAGGAGCAGAAACCGGCCCAGGCCATCGCTGCCGCGGTCAGCCATGCGAGCTACCTGATCAACATGGCCAGCCCGCAGGACGATCTCTGGGAAAAGAGCTGGAAGGCGCATCGCGACGAAATCCGCCGCGCCCACGCCTACGCCATCCCGTCCGTCGTCGTCCATCCCGGCGCGCATGTCGGATCGGGCGCCGAGTGCGGCATCCAACGCATCGCCGCCGCGCTCAACCGCATCCACGCCGACACGCCCGACTGCGGCGACACCATGACCCTACTGGAGATCATGGCCGGCCAGGGCACGACCATCGGGCGCAGTTTGACCGAGTTGCAGCAGATCCGGGAACTGGTGGAAGACAAGGCCCGCGTCGGCGTCTGCCTGGACACCTGCCATGCCTTTGCCGCCGGCTATGATCTGCGCAGCGCGGATGGCTACGCCGCTTTCATGGACGAACTGGCGCAGACGGTCGGGCTGTCCGTTGTACGCTGTTGGCATTTTAACGACAGCAAGGGTAAACTAGGGAGCCATGTGGATCGCCATACGCATATCGGTGACGGGGAACTCGGCGAGACCGCCTTTGACCGGATTCTCAACGACCCGCGCTGGGATGGCATCCCCATGCTGCTGGAGACGCCCAAAGAAGACGACCTCCAAGACGACATCAAAAACCTACACCGGCTCGCCGGGCTGGTAGTGGATTCCCGGCGCATTCCCCTGGGATTGCGCGCCGGCGCAGGAGAGGAGACACCCGTATGAATGGTCAATCGGCGGCTACGGTAGGGGCGGCGCCCGATCGCCAACTGCTGCTTCCTGACAAGACACATCAGGAGTTTCTGGCCGCGGTCGAAGAACATCCCACGCTTCGGGTCGAATACCTAAACGGAGACATTGTCATGACCCCGGCTCGCTCTCCCCACCATCAGATGGTCGTCGCCAATCTTCTGCTACTGCTGGGGCAGCACACCAAGCAGAAAGAGTTGGGCCTCGTTCTCCCTGCTCCCGTGGATGTCGTGTTGGCGCGCGAAGCGCAGATCACCCAGCCCGACCTGATCTTTGTGGACAAGGCCCACCGCGCCAAGCTGCTCGCCCGCGCCGTGGTCAACGGCGCGCCCGACCTGGCCGTGGAAATCCTCTCGCCCTCCACCGCGCGCGTGGACCGCAAGATCAAGCTGCTGCTCTATGCTCAGCACGGCGTCGGCGAGTATTGGATCGTCGACCCCGAAGACCGCTCGGTCGAGGTGTACGTGCTGGACGGCAACAGCTACCGCATCGGCGGCATCTTTATGCCCGGCGATACCATCAGCGCGGGCAAGTTTGCCGACGCCGCGGTCACCGTCGAGAGCGTCTTCGCCGAATAGCCGCTGCCCGCCGCCATTATCCCGCAACAAAACAGGGGAGTCGCGCGACCGCGGCTCCCCTGTTCATTTCCCCCACGCGCCACTACGCTGTCAGTCCGATCGGTCACGGGCGGTCTGCCGCCCGGAGTCTGCGACGAGGAATCCTTCCGCCGCATCATGTGTCGCGCCGCCAGACGATCGCGCCACGTCCATCATCACCTTCGCCACCGTGGGCGGGTGCAGCAGCATGTTGGCGTAGTTGGCGTTCGCCATGGGACAGGCGCACTCCTTGCGCTTGATGCTGCCCCGCAACTGCTGCATGGCCGCGCTGCGCCAAATGGGCGTGATGTCGTAATCGTGCTCGCGCAGGTTCCCCACCCCCTCAGCGCGGATGCAGCAACTCCACAAATCACCGTTGGGCGCAATGTGCGCGCTGGCCCACCCGGCATAGCACGGGATCACCTGGTCGCGCTCGTGCAGCACCCGCTTGGCGAACTGGTAATACTGGGCGCGAAACGCCTGCGTAAAGCGGGCGATGCCCTTGGCCGGGGCCTGGCGCGCCTGTTGGCTCAGAAAGTCGGCGATCTCGTCGTAGTCGTCCGGTCGCGGGGTGATGCCCCAGCCCACCGTATCCAACTCGACGCGCTCCTCCGCCACCTCGGTGATGTAGCTGTCCGGCTGGAGAAACTTCAGCCCGCCGTAGATCTCCTTGAAGCGATGCACATTGAACCGGCTCACCACCGTGTGCACCGTCAGCACCAGGTTCTTGTGCTGCTGCTGTAGCTCCTTGAGCTGCCGCCACGTCTCCATGGACTGCGCCCAGTTGCCCTCCACGCCGCGAATGTCGTCGTGCTCGTCGCCGATGCCGTCCAGGCTCAGGTTGATGCCGATGCTGGACGTGGGGCACTCCCGGCACATGCGGTCCGTCATCGCCAACACGCGATCGGTCAGCATCCCGTTCGTGGGGATCGTGATCACCTCCGGGCGGCAGTGCCGGTAGGCGCGAATGACCAGTTCGTCGAGGTCCTTGCGCAAGAACGGCTCGCCGCCGGTAAAGGTCATGTAGAACGGCGCATGGCCCAGGTGGGCAAAGACCTTGTCCCACTCCTCGACGGTCAAGTCGTCGTTGGGCTTGCGCCACACATCGCACGTCCGGCACTTACTGTTGCAGCGAAAGCTGACGCTGACCACCACCGAGAACGGCTTGATCGCGGGCCAGCCAAAGGCGCGAAATGCCCAATAAAGGGGCAGTTTGGGGATCAGTCCTAGCATAGTCGCCTCGAAAAGACAGCCCGCCTGCAACGGCGCAAGGCGGGCTGAGAAAATCTAGTCATGCCGAACGGAAACGCCCGGCGGGCACACAGCTTACGCCGCGGCCTGCCGCGCCGCCGCTTGCTCCGCCGGAGCCGTCTGGTCCTTGCTCCCGATGAAGAAACGCTTGATCTGGCGCAAGGTGGCGGGCAAATTGGTCCAGTTTTCCTTGAACATCATCTTCTCCATCACCCGTTCGGGGCGATACAGATAGAAGCGGCGATACGCATCGCGCCACTTCCTGATCACCAACTCCGGGTCATAGCCCTCGCGCATGGTGAAGCGCGTCTTCTGCTCGTGGATGGCGAAGTCGCCCCAGGTATCGGCAAAGACCTGCCCACCCTCCAGGATCATGTCGTACATGACCGTACCGGGGAAGGGGGCGGCCAGCATGAAGTTCGCCAGCTTGGGGTCAAGCTCCAACGCCAACCGGATCGTCTTCTCCATGCTTTCTTCGGTGTCGCCGGGCATACCAAAGATGAAGAAGCCCATCGTCTGGAGACCGGCGGCCTTGGCGTTGGCAAAGGC
>CAYJQA010000306.1:0-1490 GCA_964372065.1 uncultured Litorilinea sp. | reverse complement strand
TCCAGCGTCTGACCCTTGCGGATGACGTTGCGCAGCATGGTTTCGTCGCCGTTTTCCACGCCGAAGCCCACGCGCTTGCAGCCCGCCGCCTTCATCAACTGGAACAACTCCAGGTCGGTGTGGTTGACCTTCATCCCATGCACCGTCACCCAGGGGACCGTATTGAGGCCCTCCGCGACCAGACGGCGGCAAAGCTCCTTGGCGCGCGGCAGCTTTAGGTTCCAGATGTCGTCGGTCATGCCGATTTCGGTCGCGCCCAGCCCGTTGACCAGCCACTTCCATTCGGCGATCACACTCTCCACGGAGCGCGCCCGCCAGGTGTCGCCCGTCACCGGCTTGGAGCAGAACGTACACTTGTAGGGGCAGCCGCGGCTGGTGAGAATCGTAAAGCTGCGCGCGCCCCGATCCAGCCCGTCGGTCAAGGGCTGCAAGTTGGTATAGCGGTCAATCTTGAACAGATCGTGTGCGGGAAAAGGCAGCGCGTCCAGGTCCGGGATCATGGGGCTTTCCGGGCTGGCGACGATCTCGTCACCGTGGCGGAAGTGAATACCCGGCAGCATCTCCGGCTTGCGCCCGCGGTCCAGCGTGTTGACCAGTTCCAAGAAGGAATACTCGGATTCGCCCTTGAACACATAGTCTACATACTCGCTATGGGGCGGCTGCATGGACTCCAGCGGCATGATGGTCAGGTGTGGCCCGCCCAACACGGTCGTCAGCCCGCGCCGCTTGCCCGCCTGCGCCATCTCCCACGCGTCGGGGATCAGCGGCGTCGTCGCCGTCACGCCGAGCAGCCCATAGGGCTTACCCTGCGCCGCGGCCTGGTCGAGGTAATACTCGACGCCCACGTCTTCGATGGCGGCGTCGTAGATCATCACCTCATGCCCGCCCTCGCGCAGCACCGCCGCCAGATAGCCCAGTCCCAGGGGGATGTGCTTCCGCTCGCTCCAGACCTTCGCTTCGGGGCTGGCTAAAATTACTCGCATAGAGTCCGGTTCCTGTCGTAGTCTCGATTACTACCTTGTCATTCCGACGAGTCTTCGAGGAGGAATCTCTCTGCCGCAGTTACCGCAGCAGAGAGATTCCTCCCTTCGGTCGGAATGACACCAGCGACGCCCCGACGGGCCAATCCTAGATCGCGCCTTCGGCCTCCACGGACCTGCGCAGCGCCGACTTCTCCTTCTTGGGGATGAAGGTGTTGAGGGCGATCCGCATGTTGCGCGGCAGATTCAGCCAGAAGTCCTTGGTCTTGATGCGCCGGATGATGGGCGAAGGCCGCAGATAATACTGGCGATACGCCTTGCGGTACATCTCCTCCACCAACTCGGCGGTCATCTCACCCATCTCATAGCGCGCCTTCTGGTCAAAGAAGACATAGTCTTCCCAGTCGTTGATCAGGAAACGGCCCTGGCGCTTGACGATCTCGTAGACCTTGGTCCCCGGATACGGCGTCATCATGGAGAAGTTGGCGATCACCGGGTCCAGCTCGATGG
>CAYJQA010000305.1:0-7049 GCA_964372065.1 uncultured Litorilinea sp. | reverse complement strand
GCCGACTTATTCGCCACGTGCCCGGAGATCGGGGGGGGCGCCCTCTATGTCCCGGGGCTGCACGGTGGGCCGCCGCCGCCCGACCGGGCCGCGGCCTATGCCGCGGAACAGGCCGCCGGTCGCGGCCGGGGCTATACGCCCACCGAGACGCCGTCGCTAGCCGCCTGGCGCGCGGCCTTCCGCCGGTTTGGCGTCAACCCGACCAAGTATCGCAGCGCGGCCGAAGCCTTGCTGCGCCGCTTGGAGAAGCAAGAGGGCGACATCCCCAGCATCAACAACCTGGTGGACATCGGGAACCTGGTCAGCATCCGCTACGCCCTACCCGTCGCCATCGTCGACACGCGCCAACTCACCGGCCCCATCACGGTCCACCCGGCCGCGGGCTATGAACGCTTCATCGAACTGGACAACGCGAGCGTGGTTCACCCCGACCCCGGCGAAGTCGTCTTTACCGACGCCACCGATCTGGTGGTGGCGCGGCGCTGGTGCTGGCGGCAGAGCATGGAGAGCGCGGCGCGCGAGGATACGACGACCGCGCTGGTCACGGTCGAGGGCCATCATCCCGGCGCGCAGGCCGACATCCCCGCAGCCGTCGCCGACCTCACCGCCCTGCTCCAACGTTATGCGGGCGGCCAGGTGGTTAGCGCCATACTCGACGCCACGCAGCCCGTCTTCCCGCCACCCGCGGGCTAGGCGCGATCATCACCGAGCAATAAATGTAACCCAAGTTGCTACCTTAAGGGATAGTGACCCTGTCATTCCGAACGAACGTGAGGAATCTCTCTGGCAAACATCCGGCAACCAGAGGGATTCCTCCTCGCAGACTCGTCGGAATGACAAGGTGGCAACTTGGAGTAAATGTATAATTCAATGGTAACACTTATCGAAAGGAGGAAAATGGCTAGACCCTACCGTCAAATAGTCGTGCTCATCGTCGCGGCTGTCTTCGTCGCCGCCTGCGCGCCCGCGCCAACTTCCACACCGTCGCCGACCGCGGTGCCGCCAGCGCCCACCACACCGTCAGCCGCGCCTACAAGTCCAGTGCCCACCGCGATCGCTGCCGGCACGCGGGTGACCGACGGCGCGCCTTTGCCCACGCCAGCCGTTGCGGCCACCGCTGTGCCCGTCTTGCAGCCGACCCCGGCGATTTCACCGGCATCCGGCGTGGTTGTCCTCACGAACCAAAACGCCAATCTACGCGGCGGCCCAGGGACAGACTATGCGATTGTGGGTGGAGTAGACAGTGGGCAGAACCTTACGGCGGTCGGCAGGAACGCCGACGGCAGTTGGCTGCTGCTCGACAATGACGCGTGGATCGCAGCGTTTCTGATCACGATACCCGTGGAGAACTTGGCAACTCTGCCTGAAGCGACAGCGCGAACTGCCGAAGCCGCGACCCCAGAGAGCGCTGCGGACCCCGCGGTATCCCCCAGCATCGATTATGGGGCACTCGTTGGCGATCCTGCTGTGCAAGAATACGCGCAACAGATGACGCTCTATGCAGAGGCGTTTTCGAACGCGCTGAACGTCCTTGGCGGTCTGTTCGCCGATGCCAGCGAAAACCCTCTACTGCTCGCTGACGATACCTGGCGAACCCGTGTCACCACGGAATTCGCCACGATCCGCATGGTCAACGACGCAATTCGTAGCCTAACGCCGCCAGAGGCCCTCGCGCCCCTCCACGATCAACTCTTGGTAGCAGCACAACACTTTGACAAGGCTATCGAGTATTACACGCTGACCTTGAACAACTTCGACCTTGCGGCGATTGGCCCCGGAACCGCTGAACTTCAGGCCGGCTTCGCGGCACTCGAAGAGGCTGAGCCGATACTCGTGGTCATCCTAGACTAGACGTTGGTCCGTCTATTCACGGACAGCTGAATTCACGACCACATAACGCAGCGATAATTGCAGACCAAGAGGGGTGTGTGATCGCGAGCTAGGGCTCCAGCCGCTCCCACACCAGCGCAAAGACGCGCGGGCGCTCTTGCCACAGAATGGGCGCGGTGGAGATCTCCAGCCGGTCGCCCTCCACGCGGTAGAAGCGCACCTGGCCCTGCCCCTCATAGTTGGGATAGAGCGACGCCGTGATGTGATGCACCACGCGGCCCGCGGCCGCGTCCACTTCATAGCGCCCGAAATAGGAGGTGCAGCCGTCGAACGCGGCCTTGATCTCCTCCGGCGTGGCGCGCTCCTGGTCGCCGGACACAAAGCGCGGCCGGCCCGGCGGCAGCAACTGCGCCGACACCAGCCCGCCCGCGGTGTAGATCTGCACCCCGGCCAGATTATCGCCGAGCGGGCGGCGCGTCTCCCCGTTCTCCTCGCGAATCTCCAACGACACCAGCCGCCACACGCCCACCAGCGGCGATCCCGCGTCTCCCCCTGCCATGCTGTGCTCCTTGTCCACTGGTTGCGATTGTCAATTCGCCCATCATAGACCATTTTGGCGGCGTTGACATCTCCAGACGCGTCTGGTACTATCCCGCCACGTTCCAGTCCGCCGAGATCGCCGCCCTGCCGCCGCGCACAGAGACCATTCATGCTGCTCCTGACGCGCCACGACGTCGCCCACCTGCTCACCATGCCCGCGGCCATCCGCGCCGTCGAACTGGCCTTCCGCCGCCTCGCGCAGGGCGCGGTGGTCATGCCCCAGCGCGCCGCCACGCCCATCGCGCCGCATCACGGGCTGCACCTCACCATGCCCGTGTATGTGGCGGGTGCGGATGACGCGCTGGCGGTCAAGATCGTCACCGTCTATGGCGACAACCCGAGCCGCGGCCTGCCCACCATCCAGGGCTTGCTCCTGCTCCATGACGCGGCCACCGGCGCGGCGCTGGCCCTCATGGACGCCGAGCATCTGACCGCGGTCCGCACGGGCGCGGCGTCCGGCGTCGCCACTCAGGCGCTGGCCCGCCCCGACGCGTCCGTCGTCACGCTCTTTGGCGCGGGCGCACAGGCGGGGCCGCAGCTCGCGGCCGTGTGCGCCGTGCGGCCCATCCGCCAGGCCTATGTCGTCACTCGCACCGGCCAACACGCCGCCGCCTTTGCCGCGACCATGGCCGTAGCCTTGGGCATCCCCGTCACGCCCACGGGCGACCGGCGCGCCGCGGTCCAAGCCGCGGACATCATCTGCACCGCCACCAGCAGCGCGCAGCCGGTCTTTGACGGCGCATGGCTGCGTCCCGGCACGCACATCAACGCGGTCGGCGCATACACGCGCGCCCTGCGCGAGTTGGACGCCGCGACCGTCGCCCGCAGCCGGGTCATCGTGGACCACGGCCCTGCCGCCGCGGCCGAGGCAGGCGATATTCTGCTCGCCCAAGCCGAGGGCGCGATCGGTCTCGACCACGTCGCGGGCAGCCTGGGCGACGTGCTGCTGGGGACCGTCGCGGGCCGCGCCGCGCCAGACGAGATCACGCTCTTCAAGTCGGTGGGGCTGGCCGTCCAGGATGCCGCCGTCGCCGCGCTGGTCTACGCCGCGGCGGTCGACCAGGGCGTGGGGCAAACGGTCGCGCTCCACTGATAGGGGCGGGGACGGCTGCCGCCGCGCATTCCCGCGCCGCTTGCGGGCCGTGCTATACTGATGGGAAGTTCAGGGGAGTACTATGGCCGCAACAGCCTTTCTGCTGGAGCTTGCTTCACCGCTCATCGCCGAATTCTGCGCCCGCTGGCAGATCACTGAGTTGGCGGTATTCGGGTCTGCCTTGCGCGATGACTTCCGGCATAACAGCGACCTCGATTTGCTGGTCACATTTGCCGACGGCGTGGGCTGGAGCCTGCTCGATCACCAGCGCATGCAGCAAGAGTTGAGCGAACTCCTGCTGCGCAAGGTCGATCTCGTCAGTAAACGTGCGGTGGAGGAAAGCAGTAATTGGTCGCGCCGCGATGGTATTCTGGCAACGGCGCAACCAATCTTCAGAGCGCCTGAGGCTGCGCGTGAACCGTGATCGGAGGCAGACTGCCATCCCCTGGCCCCACGCAGAACTTACCCACCACTCGGACACCGTCTATGGCCCTACTCAACGAATACCACCGACCCACCACACTCCCCGCCGCGCTGGCGCTGCTCCAGCGGCGCGACCGCCGCCTGCTACCCCTCGCGGGCGGGAGCAAGCTCATCGGGCTGCTGGAGACGCGCGCCCTCAAGGACGTTGACGGTGTAGTGGACCTGGCCGGTCTCGGCCTGGATACGCTCACCGTTCACGACGGCGCGCTCCACATCGGCGCGACTGTCACGCTGGCACGCCTCGTCGAGCACCCCGCCGCGGGCAGCCTGGCGGATGGGCTGCTGCGCCGCGCCGCTCAGGGCGAAGGCCCCGTCAACCTGCGTAACGTCGCCACCGTATGCGGCGTCATCGCCGCGGCCGAGGCGGACAGCGAAGTCTACGCCGCGCTGCTGGCCCTGGATGCCCGCGTCACCGTGCATGACCTTGCCGGCGCGACCACTATGCTCCTAGCCCAGGTGCCCTCTAAGCGCGGCGCGCTGACCGGGCTGGTGACGGTCGTCCACGTGCCGCTGACCGCGGTCCGCGGCGGCCATGCCCGCGTCGCCCGCACCCCCGCCGACCGGCCCATCGTGGCCGCGCTGGCCGCTTCCGGGCCGGTCGGTACGCGCGTCGCGCTCTGCGGCGTCGCGGCGCGACCGGTCCTCGCCAACGCGCCCCTGGACCCACCCGCGGACTTCAAGGGCAGCGCAGACTATCGTCGCGCCATGGCCGAGGTCGTGACGCAGCGTGCGTTGGCGGAAGCGCAGACTCCGCAAGGATAGTGCAACGATGTCAGAGCTAGTCAGCACAAGCTACGCGCATATTGTGTTGGACGAATACAATCAGGCTGTCATTGCGGGCAGCGGCATGAAAGTCAAGCAACTGGTCGTCGAGCATCTCGTGTGGGGCTGGAGTCCCGAAGAACTCCATTCACAGCACCCCCACTTGAGTCTCGGCCAGATTCATTCCGCGCTGGCCTACTATTGGGACCACCGCGAAGAAATTGGCCAGGCGTTGCGCGATGACGTCACGTATATTGAGAGCGCGCGCCAGGAAGCTGGTGACCACCCATTTCTTGTGCGTTGTGTGGAGTAGTGAGGCGAGCCACGCCAATGAGCACACCCATCTTGACAGACTACAAACATATCGCGCTAGATTCACAGCAGAGACCCATCATCGCCGGCACGCGCATGAAAGTGTCACATCTGGTCATTGAACATCTGACCTGGGGCTGGAGTCCCGAAGAACTTGCTTTCCAGCACCCCCATTTGACCTTGGGGCAAATTTACTCGGCGCTGGCCTATTACTGGGATCACCAGGCGGAAGTTGACGCTGAGATCGCCAGGTCTGAAGAAGAAGTCGAACGTCTACGCGCAACACTGCCTGAACCGCCCGCGACGGCAAAACTCCGCGCTGCGCTACGGCCGTAAATGCCTGTCACGTTTTATTTCGATCAGAACGTTTCGCGCGTCGTGGCGAACGGTCTGCGGCGGCGCGGGATCGACGTTGTCACCGCCTATGAAGATGGAACGCATCTGTGGGCAGATGCGGAACTCCTTGATCGCGCGACACAATTGGGCCGCATCTTGGTTACACATGACCAGGACCTCTTGATCGAAGGAGCCAAGCGCCAACAGGATGCCACAGAGTTTGCAGGCATTATCTTTGTAGGCGCACGCAGAATCGCAACCGGGACGCTCGTCCATGACCTCGAAATCATCGCCCAGGTCATGGAACCGCAGGATATGACTAACCAGATCCATTTTCTTCCCTTTTGACTCCATCCCATGCACATCACGCTCACCGTCAACGGCACCCAACACGACCTCGACGTCCATCCCGGCGAACTACTACGGACCGCGCTGCGCCGGTTGCGCTATCTGAGCGTCAAACACGGCGACGAAACCGGCGAAAGCGGCGCGGACGCCGTGCTGCTCACCCGCACGCCGGATGTCGCGACCTCCTATTGCCTGGTCAACAGCGGCGTGCTGCTGGCGGCCCAGGCCGACGGCGCGTTCATTGTCACCGCCGAAGGTCTCAGCGGCCCGCGCGATGCCGACCTGCACCCGCTGCAAGCGGAGTTCGTCGCCTGCGGCGCGATCCAGTGCGGCTACTGCACGCCCGCCCAGTTGCTCGCGGCCAAGCGCCTGCTGGACGATACGCTCTCGCCCAGCGAAGCCCAAGTGCGGGAAGCCATCGCCGGGGTGCTCTGCCGCTGCACCGGCTATCTCAAGCCGGTCCAGGCCGTGTTACGCGCGGCGGCCCGGCTGCGTGGCGAGGAGCCGCCCCCGCTCGACCTGGCCGTGCTCGACGCTATGGAAGGCGGCGAATGGCGGGTGCCCGCTGGGCGCGGCGGCGACGAGCCGCTTGACGCCGGCCCCGTCCCCGGCGGCGCCGACACGCAGACCCAAACGCAACCCCGCGTCGTGCCGGCGCGCGTCGCCGTCCCCACCACCGCAGTGGTCAACAAGCCCGAACGCAAGGTGGACGCGGTCAAGCTCGCCAAGGGCCGCGGCGTCTTTGCCGACGACATGGAGCTGCCCGGCATGCTCTATGGCGGGCTGCTCACCAGCCCCCACGCCCATGCGCGCATCGTCGCCATCGACGCCGGCAAAGCGCGCGCCCTGCCCGGTGTCCATGCCGTGCTGACCTACCAGGACGTGCCGCGCGTCGTCTATGCCAGCGGCGGGCAGAGCTACCCCAACCCGCCCCCCTACGACCAGGTGAGCCTGGACAACAAAGTGCGCCATGTGGGCGACCGCGTCGCCATCGTCGCGGCCGAAAGCCCCGAAATTCTGCAAGAAGCGCTGGAACTCATCGACGTGCAGTATGCAGTGCTGCCTGCGGTCTTTGACCCCGCGGAGGCTATCCAACCCGGCGCGCCGGTCATCCACGACGAGCCGGATGCGGTGAAGGTCCACGACGCCGCCCGCAATATCGCCGTCCACATCCACGTCGATCACGGCGACGTGGACGCCGCGCTCGCCCAGGCCGCGCATGTTTTCGAGAGCGAGTACCGCGTCCATCAGGTGCAGCAGGCCAGCATCGAGCCGCACATCGTCG
>CAYJQA010000304.1:0-7056 GCA_964372065.1 uncultured Litorilinea sp. | reverse complement strand
TACTGATCCAGCGGCGTGTAGGCGACCGTGCCGCGCCCCTGAACACCCGTCACCGTACGGCTGTCGTCGTCGTGGAGCACCTTGACCCGCCCGAAATCTACCAGCTTGATCGTGCCGCGCGGGGTCACCTTGATGTTGGAGGGTTTGATGTCCCGGTGCAGCACCGGCGGTTCTTGGTCGTGCAGATATTCCAGCGCGTCCAGCAACTGCCCGGCCCAGGTCAGCACCTCGTCTTGGGTGAGCAATTCGCCCGCTTTTTGCTTCTCGCGTACGATCTCGTGCAGGTCGCGCCCGGCGACAAAATCCATCACCAGATATTCGCGCACGCCGACCGAAAAGTAGTCGGACACTTTGGGCAGGTTGGGATGGTCCAGCCGGGAAAGGATGCTGGCCTCGGTGCGGAACTGCTCCGACAACTGCTCCAATTCGGCGTCGGAGAGCGCGCTTTCGGTGACGGTGGGCAGCACTTCCTTGACCGCGCAGACGCGGCCTTCCAGCCGGCGATCCGCCGCTTTGTAGACCGCGCCCATCCCCCCTTGGCCGACCAACTCAACCACCTCATAGCGGCCGCGGAGTATCGTCCCCGCCTCTAGAAT
Source organism: uncultured Litorilinea sp. (assembly GCA_964372065.1). Lineage (GTDB taxonomy): Bacteria > Chloroflexota > Anaerolineae > Caldilineales > Caldilineaceae > QEUY01. The sequence continues at coordinate 6,460 of CAYJQA010000304.1, read as the reverse complement.
GTGCTGCACGACCCCATCCCGCCACAGCGCCACTTCATGGACATTTTTTGCATGCGCCACTTCTGGTATAATGCGAACAACATTGCGTCTGGCCGGTTCAAGGTCGGCTGGGCGTTGACCGGGCATGCTGCGACGACTCTGTCTGGCCCAGTTTCATCATACGGCAGCCCCGGAGGGCTGTCAATCCGCTGCCTGGGGAGCGGGCGCTCGATACCGCTTGACCGCATCGCTGACAGCCGTCTTGCCATGCGACCGTCATCCATCCACCCAGACGCAAATGGTGTCCCCTTGCAGACGGCCAAGTTTGGCCCGGCGCAGGTGGGCCGTTGTTGTAACCAAAACGCTATGAACGATTCATTACACACAGAGACTACCGCCCCGCGCACCGAACCGCTGCCGTCCCGCCAGCGCGAAACGGCCATGCTCGTCTTGCAACGCGGCTCGGAGGCCGGACGCCGTTGGCCGTTGGACCGCAACCACAACCTCACCATCGGTCGCAGCGAAGAGTGCGACATTGTGTTGACGGACCGCCAGGTCAGCCGTTATCACGCGCAGATCACTTGGCGCGACGACTGCTATGTCATCGAAGACCTGGGCAGCAAGAACGGCACGCACGTCAATGGGCAAGAGACGCAAGCGCCCACGCCGCTGCAAGACGGCGATGAGATTCAGATCGCGCTGCGCTTCAAGCTGGCCTTTGTGGATGCCGGCGCGACGGCCCCGCTGACGCTGGAGGGCGGCGAGCAGGGCCTGCGCTTGGACAAGGAGACGCGCCAGGTGTGGGTCAACGGCACGCAAGTAGACCCGCCGCTGAGCCTGCACCAGTTCCGGCTGTTGGAGGCGCTGTGGGATGCGGGCGGCAGCGTGATCAGCCGCGAGCGCGTGATCAGCGCGGTGTGGCCCGAGGCCAGCAGCGAGGGTGTCAGCGAGCAGGCCATCGACGCGCTGGTGCGCCGTCTGCGCGAACGGGTGGCCGAGAGCGACGAGGAATTTCGCTACATCGTCACCGTGCGCGGGCATGGCTTCCGGCTGGAGAATCGTTGACGTTGCACGGTCACGCGCCCGTCACCGGGGCCGCGCCGCTGGGACTCTATCTGCACGTGCCGTTTTGTGAGCGCAAGTGCCCCTATTGCGACTTTAACACGTATGCCGGGTTGCAGGGCTGGTTTGATCGGACGGTCACAGCCCTGTGTCGCGAACTGGCCCAATGGCAGACGCCGCTGGCCGGACGCCCGCTTACGTCCGTCTTTGTGGGCGGCGGCACGCCCACCGTGTTGGATGCGGCTGAACTGACCCGGCTGTTTGACCAACTGCGGCGCGCGTTTGCGCTGGCGGACGACTGCGAGATTACCTGTGAGGCGAACCCAGGGACGGTGGACCGGCCCAAGTTTGCCCTGCTGCGTGAGTTGGGCGTCAACCGGCTCAGTCTCGGCGTGCAGAGTTTCCAGCCCCAGGAATTGGCGTTTCTGGGGCGCATCCATGATGTGGCGGATGTGGAGCGCGCGTTTGCCGCGGCCCGCAGCGCAGGCTTTGACAACATCAACCTAGACTTTATCTTTGGGCTGCCGCATCAAGCGCCGGCCGCCTGGGAAGCCACCCTGGCCCACGCATTGGCGTTGGCCCCGGAGCATCTGAGCCTATACAGCTTGATCGTCGAGCCTAACACGCCGCTGCAACACTGGGTGGCGACCGGACGGGTGGATGCGCCCGACGACGACGAGGCCGCAGGGCTGTATGAAACCGCCATGACGCGGCTGGCCGCGGCGGGCTATGTCCACTATGAGGTGTCCAACTGGGCCAAGCCGGGAGCCGCCGAGCGCGCCACGCTGGAGATGCACAATCCGGGTCGCGCCTGCCGCCATAACTTGCTCTACTGGCGCAACCAGGAGTATGTCGGCGTGGGGCCGGGCGCACACAGCCATCTGCGCGGGCCGGGGCCGGACGGTGACCCCGTAAGCCGGCGGTGGAGCAATCGCAAACCCGTGCCGGGCTACGTCCAGCGTGTTTTGGCGGGTGAGCGTGTGGTGGACATGGAGGAAACGCTTGCGCCGCGCGTGGCGATGGGGGAGACGATGATGCTGGGGCTGCGTCTGGTGCGTGAGGGCGTCGCCTTTGACCGCTTCGCCTGCCTGCATGGCGTGGACCTGCGTGACGTCTTCCGCGCCGAGATTGCCAAGTTGCAAGCGTGGGGGCTGGTGACATTGGACGCCGCCGCTATCCGGCTGACGCCTCAGGGGTTGATGGTCGGCAACCAGGTCTTTGCCGAATTTCTTGCCGGTTAAGCGCCGGTTTCTGTGCCGGGGCAACGCCGCCGGCATACTGGGAAGGATTTGCGGTCCATGACACGGGCGATGTATCCGGGCACTTTTGACCCGATTCACAACGGCCACATCGACGTCGCCACGCGCGCCGCCGCGCTCTTTGACGAACTCGTGATCGCCGTCTATGACGCCCCACCCAAGAAACTGCTCTTTTCTACCGACGAACGGGTGGAGTTGGCGCAGGAGGCGTTTTTGCATCTGCCGCACGTCAGCATCGTGGCGTATGCCGGGCTGACCGTGGCCTGTGCGCGCGAGGTGGGCGCACAGGTGATTGTGCGTGGGCTGCGTAACGTCGCCGACTTTGAGTTTGAGCACCAGATCGGCTGGGCCAACCGGGCTTTGGCGCCGGATATCGAGTTGTGTTGTCTGTTCTGCAATGGCGATTACGCCTCGCTCAGCGCCACCATCCTAAAGGAAGTCGCCAGCTTGGGCGGCGATTACCAGCGGTGGGCGCCGGAGCACGTGCGGAAGGCCCTGACGGCCAAGTTCCCGGCCAGCGAGTTGCCGCAGACCGCCCGCGTCCTCTCGCGCAGCCGCGCTAAACTTACTCACCGCAGTTAGCCCTTATCTCCATCCTCCCACCACCAGACTCGCCCAGGCAGGAGGTGCGCCATCGCCATCCTACAGTTGATCGACCAGTTGCATGACCTTGTCGCCCAGAGTATGGAGATTCCGTTTACCCCCTATCGGGTGGTGCGCGCCCACGATGTGGAGCAGCTCTTGGAGCGGATGCGGATCAACGTGCCCAGCTCCATTCGCGAGAGCGAGCGCACCCTCTCGGACCGCGATCGCATCATGGCGGACGCCCGCACCGAGGCGGAGCGCATCATCCAGGAGGCGCGCCAACAGGCCAACGAGATGATCAGCGAACGCTCGCTGCTGGCGTCGGCCCAGTTTGAGGCCGAGCGCATCGTCAAGGAGGGTGAAAACGTCGCCCGCCAGCGCACCGAGGAGGCCGACACCTACGCCATCCAGGTGCTGCAAGAACTGGCCGACAAGCTCCACACTATGCACCAGCAGGTGCAGAACGGCATCGAGTTGATGCAGGCCACACCGGAGCCGCCGCCCGAAACGCCCGCGCCGGCCCCGCGCAAGTCGCGTCGCGGCGGGCGCAAGCTGGGCGGCCCGCCGGGCTAAAGAAGAAGGCTCACGCAAAGCCGCCAAGCACGCCAAGGCTGAGCGACAGGCAAGACCGCCATTCCGAGGCCGTAGACCGAGGAATCCCTCTGCGCGGCTGCCGGAGCAGAGAGATTCCGCGCGTTCGCTGCTAAGGACACGCTGATCGTAGGTGCGGTTTGCAACCCATAGGCATAAAGCTAAGCCACATTCAGTGTATGCACGCTGCATGAAGCTGGCTCCGTACACTGGAAGCCGGGGCATCCGGTCCGCCCGTCATGCGCGCCGCGTGGCCTGTGGAGCGTCGCCGTCTCTCTGGCAGCATCCTTAGCTTTATGCCTATGGGTTGGAAAACCGCACGGGCGGCCTGCGGATCGGGTGCGCCCGGCTGGAACGGTGGCTCACTACATTGTTGCCGAGAACAATCCGCGCGCACAGCTAAGTCGTGGAATCCTGGCAGGAGCCGGCATAGGTATCAATGATGCCGCGAATGGAGTGTATCTACCGCAAAATCTTGCTAGCCCTGACCCGCAAAGTGCTGCTGTACACTCTACTATCCACATGTACTATCGTGTGAAGTACAGCGAAGGTTGATATATGCAGGTCCAGGTGGGGTCCCAGGGGCGCTACAGCAGATGGAGCAAGACCTTCTGAACGATACATTTCCGTACCGCTAACCGCGACTATTGGCAGCAGGGTCATAACAAGGAGCTTGCAGAAGATGAAGGTCTATCGACTCCAGAACGATGTGAATCACTATCGATACTTCCTAACTGCGGAAGACAGCGATCCGATGAGCCTCATCACCTACTGTTCACCGCTTTTAGAAACATGGATACCACCGGACGTTTTCGTCTATGAGCCGCTTCATAAACCTGGCGCCATGTACGACTTTTCCTCTGGGTCGCCGATCTTTTCACCCGAAGCGACCGAAGTACTGCGTACTTTCCTGGAGATGGCTGGCGAACTCCTACCCCTGCCCTATGAAGGCGAGATCTTCACGCTGTTGAATGTGACTGAATGTATCAACTGTCTTGATCAGAAGCGCTCGGAATGGCGCTATAGCCCATCTGGCGAACGGGTTGGCGGCCCGAGCCGCTATATGTTTCATCGCACCCGGTTCTCCGAGTCGCTAATCTTCAAGATACCGGAAACGCATCGGGCTGAGGTCCTGGTACTAGACCGCGAAGATGGCGAGGGGTTGGTTGATGCGATTCAGGAGGATGGGTTGGAGGGGATTGATCTGGAACTCCTTTGGACGGACACGGAGAACCAATCGTGAGGATCGAGCCTCAGTGCTTTCCCCTTCGTTCAACTTTGTCAATTTGGTGGATAAGGAGAGAAAGTAGGGCGCGCTTAACTCAAACCCATCTGAAAAGCCCTCAACAACAAAACAGGCGGCCCCGGCGGTTCAAAACCGCCGCTACAAAAGCCGTTGTGTCTTCGTGTTCTTAGCGCCGGAACCGGCGTGGGATACTCGGAATGACGGCGATGTGTACGCTTCTCTAGTTTTGGCCTTTCCTCCTCTTGGCGTCTTGGCGTGAGCCTCTCTGCGTGATCCTCGCTCTCCCAGCGCCCTGATTTTTGACTTCCCTGCCGCCGCGCAGTATACTGTGCTTCTGTCTACCGCACCGGTAGACCCTGTTGGCTGCCCGCTGAACGGGACGTCAACTGCTGCGCTTTAGTAGTCGAACCGCAGCGGGAGCAAGGAGGCGACAGATGCAGTTTAATGTTGCACAGTTGCTCAAGGAGCCGATCGGCGCGGCTCGCCGCTTTGAGCAGGTCGAAGAAATTGGCGAATTGGACCCCGACCTGGATGTGTTGGGGCCGCTGGTGGGCGAAGTCCAGTTGATTCGCATCCACAGCGGAATTTTCGTCAAGGCAACCTTGAGCACTGCGCTCCGGGTGACGTGCAATCGCTGTCTGGAACCGATTGCCATGCCCGTGCGCTTTAGTTTTGAGGAGAGCTTCCGCCCGCTGACCGAGGTCCACACGGGGCGCTATCTGCCCCCGACCGAGTTTGAGGGCGAGGAAGAGGACCTGGAGGACGCGGCGCTCATCATCGACGAGCACCATATCCTCGACATTTCGGAGGTGGTGCGGCAGAATATCTGGCTGGCGCTGCCGATGGTCCCCGGCTGTAACTGGACTGGGGCGGGCGAGTGTCCCAACTATCGGGCCTATCGCCGGGAAGTGGCCGCCAATGCGCCGGGTGTGCTGAAAGACGATGCCAGTCAAGAGGCGGACGCGATTGACCCCCGGTGGTCGGCGTTGTTGGACTTGCGCAAGGCGCAGGACGACGACTGAGCCGGGTAGCGGCGACATGGGTAGTGAAGTGGTGAAATTAAGGCAGATGCCTGTTGAGGGTTGGCTGGTCGGGCTGAACAAAAGCGAGGAGCTGAAAAGATGGGTCCATTACCGAAGCGAAAACTGAGCAAGGGGCGACGTGACCGCCGCCGCGCACACGATGCCATTGGCGCGCCCAAGTTGGTGGTTTGCTCCAACTGCAAAGAGAAGATGCTGCCGCATCGGGTCTGCCCCAACTGCGGCCACTATCGGGGACGTCAGATCCTCGATGTTGCGGCGTAGGCAAATCTGCATACGACCTACAAGGGGATTTGGAGCCTAGCGCCAAATCCCCTTTTTCTTTGCCGCGCAGTTCACCGGCGGCCAGCAGGGGGCTATCGGCCATGTCAGGCTTTGACTTCATCGCCGCCTCGCACGGCGTCGCCTATCTCTTTCCCGGCCAGGGCAGCCAGACCGTCGGGATGGGGCGCGCCCTGGCGGATCGCTATCCCGTCGCGCAGGCGACCTTTGCCGAGGCCGACGACCTGCTCCACTTCCCCTTGAGCCGGCTCTGCTTTGACGGGCCGGAAGCCGACCTCACCGACACCATTAACGCCCAACCGGCGCTGTTGACCACGTCGGTCGCGCTGCTGCGCGTCCTCGCCGCGGAGTTGGGCGACCGCGCCCCGGCGGGCGACGGCCCGGTCTTGGTGGCCGGTCACAGCATGGGCGAATAC